>JAGNOB010000415.1 GCA_017990305.1 Leucobacter sp. | reverse complement strand
CGAACGAGACTGCGGCCCGCCACCTCCTCCAACTCTTGGAACGGTGGCGGGCCGCAGTAATTACCCCTGCACAGGGCGAGAATCTTCTGCGAAGATAGACCCAGGGGAGCTCCGACGGGGAGCGCTCACTGTGTCACGGAGGCCATCGTGTCCAACGAAGTACCCACACCCTCACTCATCGAGCGCACGGGCATTGAGATCGTGCCCGAGGGCGCCCGCACTGCGAAGCCGCGCGACCTGTTCTGGCCGTGGTTCGCGGCGAACGTCTCGGTGTTTGGCATGTCGTACGGGTCGTTCGTGCTCGGCTTCGGTATTTCCTTCTGGCAGGCGACGATTGTGTCTGCCGTGGGCATCGTGGTCTCCTTCTTCCTCTGCGGCTTGATCGCGATTGCCGGAAAGCGCGGATCCGCACCCACGATGGTGCTCTCCCGTGCGGCGTTTGGCGTGCACGGGCAGAAGGTGCCGGGCATCATCTCGTGGCTGACGTCGATCGGCTGGGAGACATTCCTCGCGATCATGGCGGTGCTCGCGACCGCGACGGTGATCACCCAGCTGGGCGGTGACGGCGGGACCGCGGTGAAGCTCATCGCGACGCTCGTTGTCGCCGCGCTCATCGTTGTCGCCTCGGTGCTCGGCTACCACACGATCATGAAGATGCAGTCGATCCTCACGTGGATCACGGGTGCCGTCACGATCCTTTACATCGTTCTCGCCGCACCCCACATCGACCTCGCCGCGGTCATGGCGATCCCTGCGGGGAGCACCGGGCAGGTTATCGGCGCGCTCGTGATGGTCATGACGGGATTCGGTCTGGGGTGGATCAACATCGCTGCGGACTGGTCGAGGTACCAGCGCCGTGATGCCTCCGACGGGTCCATCATCCTCTGGAACACGATCGGCGGCGCGCTCGCCCCAGTGATCCTCGTGATCTTCGGCCTGCTCCTCGCGGGCAGCGACCCCGAACTGATGGCCGCCGTCGGCGACGACCCGATTGGGGCACTTGCTACGCTGCTGCCGGTGTGGGTGCTCATCCCGTTCCTGCTGACCGCGGTGCTCGCGCTCGTCTCGGGTGCCGTGCTTGGAATCTATTCATCGGGGCTCACCCTGCTGAGCCTCGGGATCCGCATCCCGCGCCCTGCCGCGGCAGGCATTGATGGGCTCATCCTTACCCTCGGCACGATCTGGGTGGTGTTCTTCGCCGAGGGCTTCCTCGGGCCGTTCCAGAGCTTCCTCATCACACTCGGAGTCCCGCTCGCTGCGTGGGCGGGGATCCTCATCGCCGACATTCTGCGCCGCAAGCGCGACTACGACGAGGTCGCCCTGTTCGACGCGAAGGGGCGCTACGGCGCGTGGGATTGGACGTCGGTCGGAACCTTCGTCGTCGCCTCGGTGATTGGCTGGGGCTTCGTCACCAACGGCTTCGCTGAGGACGCGCCCTGGAATAACTGGCAGGGGTACTTCCTCGGCCTCATCGGCGGCAAGGAAGGCGACTGGGCGTTCGCGAACCTCGGTGTCTTCTTCGCGCTTGTGCTCTCTTTCGGTGTCGCGTGGTTCGCGCGAGCCGGGAAGATCCGCAGGCAGGAGCGCGCTGCCGCGTAGTTCCTGCCGGACCCACCACGCAGAAGTGCCCCTGCGGGAACCAGAAGTGCCCCAGCGAGAACAGGGGCACTTCGTGAAACCGGGTCTCCACGATTGAGACTCTGAGCGAGCAACGGCTCCCCGGTGAGCGTGAGCCTACCGGGGAGCCGTTGGTTGCTTTCTGCGTGCGAGCGCTAGGCGCTACGGCGTCCGCCGCCTGGCCCGCCGCCCTGGCCGCCACCGGAACGGCGCTGGCCGCCCTGGCCTGCGGAACCGCCCGGGCGTCCGCCGCCCTGACCGCCGCGCCCGCCGCCCGAACCGCCAGAACGCTGGCCGCCCTGCGATCCGCCGCCGCCTTGGCCGCCCTGGCCACCGCGTCCGCCACCGCTGCCGCCGCGCGAGCGCTTGCGCTTCGCGTTCGCACCGGTCGACGAGCCGGCGCCCGCCGGGTTGTGTCCGGCTGCGCGCTGCTGCGCGGCCTGCGCCTCGGCGCGACGCGCCTCGATCGCCTTCGGATCCTCGCGGGGAGCGACCTCACCGATGAGGTCGAGGACCTCGCGGTCGATCGACTTCGCCATCGGGTTCACCTGGAGCGGGGTCACGTTGATCTTTGCGGCCCGCATGAGCGTGCGCATCTCGCCGCGCTGCTCGGGCAGCACGATCGTGACGACGTCACCCTCGTTGCCGGCGCGGGCGGTGCGGCCTGAGCGGTGCAGGTAGGCCTTGTGCTCAACGGGCGGGTCGATGTGCACGACGAGATCCACACCGTCGACGTGGACGCCGCGGGCGGCGACGTCGGTCGCGACGAGCACGCGCGCCTCACCCGAGACGAACTCGGCGAGGTTGCGGTCGCGTGCGTTCTGCGAAAGGTTGCCCTGCAGCTCGACCGCGGGGATGCCCGCGGCGGTGAGCTGCTTGGCGAGCTTCTTCGCCTGGTGCTTCATCCGGGTGAACATGATGCGGCGGGTCGTGCCGCTCGCGAGCGCCTCGATGAGTGCGTCCTTCTGACCCTTGCCCGACACCTCGAAGATGTGGTGCGTGAGCTGTGGCACGGGCGACTCTGCCGAGTCGACCGAGTGCCGCACGGGGTCGTGCAGGTATTTCTTCACGATGTTGTCGACGCCGTTATCGAGCGTCGCGCTGAAGAGGAGCCGCTGGCCCTGCTTCGGGGTCTGGTTCATGA
>JAGNOB010000414.1 GCA_017990305.1 Leucobacter sp. | reverse complement strand
GCCCTGCAGAGACGCGGCCACCGCGCTTGTTCACGTCGGTGTCGTAGCCGTCGGGGAGCGCAGAGATGAACTCGTCCGCGCCCACCGCGACGGCGGCCGCCCGGATCTGCTCCGGGGTCGCGTCGGGCTTGCCGAGCGCAATGTTCTCTGCGACGGTGCCGCTGAAGAGGTATGCCTCCTGAGTGACCATCACGATGGCGCGCCGCATGTCAGCGGGGTCGAGTTCGCGCAGGTCGACACCGTCGAGCGTGAGTGTGCCCTCGGTCGGGTCGTAGAACCTGGCGACGAGCTTCGCGAGCGTCGATTTGCCTGCGCCGGTGGTGCCGACGAGCGCGATTGTCTGGCCCGCTGGGATGTCGAGGTTGCACTCGGCGAGTACGACCCTGGGGTCGTCGACGCCGCCGTAGCGGAAACTCACATCAGTGAAGCGCAGGGCTCCCTTGGCGGCTGGCAGGGCAACTGGACGCTCCGGGTCCTTCACCGTCGGTTCTTCTTCCAGCACACCAGAGACCTTCTCAAGGGCCGCGACGGCCGACTGGTAGGAGTTCAGGAACATCGCGATGTCTTCGAGCGGCCCGAAGAAGTTGCGCACGTGCAGCACGGCAGCGAGCAGCACTCCCACCGCAAGCGCATTGTCGGTCACCCGGAAGGCGCCCCAGAGCAGTACGAGCGCGACGGTGATGTTGCCGAGCAGCACGAGGCCTGGGTCGAGCACGCCGAAGAGGTTGACGACGCGCAGGTTCGCGCGACGGTAGTCGTCTGAGACCTTCGCGAACGCCTTGTCGTTGCGCTTCTCACGGCGGAACGCCTGCACCGCGCGAATACCGGTCATCGTCTCAACGAACTGGACGATGAGCCGCGCGCTTACTGTGCGGGTCGCTCGGAACCCCTTCTGAGATTCGATGACGAACCACCACATGAGCAGCGCCAGCGGCACGCCCATGCAGACAAGCAGTACGCCGCTGCGCCAGTCGATGAGGAACAGCGCGATGAGGGTAAACGTGCCGAGCAGCACCGCGTCGATGAGCTCTGAGAGGCTGCCTGAGAGCAGCTCCTGGATCGACTCGAGGTCGCTGGTCTGACGCGAGATGATGCGGCCAGACGTGTAGCCCTCATGGAATTCGAGGCTGAGTCGCTGCGTGTGCCTGAAGATGCGTGTGCGCAGTTCGATCATCACGGCCTGCGTGAGTTTCGCGATGAGCACGACGTACCAGCCGACAAGTGCCGCGCCTCCGCCGCCGATCGCGAGGTAGGCGAGGGAGATGCCGATCGCCGGCCCCCAGTCACCCTGCTCGACGGCGCGCGGCAGCGCCTCGTCGATGCCGAACGCGATGAGCGATGGCCCGATCGCGCGGAACACTGCTGAGACGATCACGACGCCGGCGGTGAGGATGATGAGCCGCCGGAGGGGCTTCAACAGTGAGGCGAGGAGCCTGAGTGAGCGCTGCCTGATGGCACGGCTTTCCTCGCGGGTGTAGTTGCTGCGGTCTTCGCCGCGCGTGCCGCGCACGCTCTCGGAACTCATCGTGCCACCTCCTCGGTGCCGGTAGTCGTGTCAGGGGTATCACTAGGGGTTGGCGGATCGCCGATGCCTGAATTCGCTTCTGCTGCGGTCTCGTCTCCCGCTTCGAGCGATGAGATGAGGTAGCGGTAGTGATCGCTGGTGCGGAGCAATTCGCTGTGCGTTCCCACTGCGGTGACGCGGCCGCGCTCCATCACGGCGACGCGGTCGGCCATCGACACTGTCGATGGTCGGTGCGCGACGATGAGGGCTGTCGTGGTCGCGAGCACGCGCCTGAGCGCGGCTTCGACGAGCGCCTCGGTGTCGACGTCGAGCGCGGACAGCGGGTCATCGAGCACGAGCACGTCGGGGCCCGCGGCGACGACGCGCGCGAGCGCGAGCCGCTGTCGCTGGCCGCCGGAGAGACTCATGCCTTCTTCACCGACCTCGGTGTTGAGCCCTTCGGGTAGGTCGTAGGCGAAGTGCGCCTGCGCGACGTCAATCGCCTCGCGAATCACCCGATCTGCTTCGGCGCTGTCAGGGTCGAGGTCTTCACGCCCCAGCAGTACGTTCTCGCGAACGCTCGCCGAGAAGAGGATCGGATCCTCAAAGGCAACGCCGATGCGGCCCCGAAGCTCATCGAGTGTGAGGTCGCGGACGTCGACGCCGTCGAGTTCGACAGCGCCGGCGGTCACGTCGTACAGCCTGGTTGGCAGCGCGGTGAGCGTGGTCTTGCCGGAGCCTGTCGCGCCGACAAGCGCCATTGTTTCGCCGGGTCGCAGCACGAGGTCGAGACCGTCGACGAGATCGCGCTCGTGTTCGCGGGCATCGGGGAAGCGGAAGTGCACGCCGCGGAACGCGAGTTCGCCGCGCGGCTCCTCGACGGTGCGGGGGTGCTCGGGATCAGTGATGGTGATCTCAGCATCGAATACCTCGAACACGCGATCGGTCGCGGTGCGGGCGTCGATGAGGAAGGAGAACAGGAACCCGAGTGAGTTCATCGGCCACCGCACCGCAGCGGCGAGTGCGAAGAAGCCGAAGAGCTCGCCGACGGTGAGCTGCCCCATGGAGGCGAGAACGATGCCAGTGAACAGGCAGGCGCCGAGCGCGAGGAACGGCACGAGGTCGTACCAGAACCACATGAGGCCGACCTCGCGGGCTTTGCCCATCTCGGTACCGCGGAGGGATTCAGCCTGTTTGCGGAACTGCGCGAGCGAGTGCCCGCCGCGGCCAAAGGCCTTGAGCACGCGAATGCCGTGCAC
>JAGNOB010000413.1 GCA_017990305.1 Leucobacter sp. | reverse complement strand
GAGCCGGAGAGCCACGACTCACACGGCGAAGGCAGCAGAGTCACCGTCCCAGGGCCGGCAACGGTGGCAAGCGGCGCCGTTGGGTTTGCAAAGTCACGACGCGCGTCCCTCCTCGGAGCGATCTTCCTCATGGCAACCTCGGCCATCGGCCCGGGGTTCATCACGCAGACGGCAACGTTCACCGCGACGCTCGGGGCGGCGTTCGCCTTCGGCATCCTCGTGTCGATCCTTATCGATTTCATCGTTCAGGCGAACATCTGGCAGATCATCACGCTCTCGGGCAAGCGCGCGGCAGAACTGGCAAACGCCGCGATCCCCTTCTCCGGCTACGTGCTCTCGGTGCTTGTCATCGTCGGCGGTCTCGTCTTCAACATCGGCAACATCGCAGGCGCAGGCCTGGGAATGAACGCCCTCTTCGGGCTCGACACCAAACTCGGCGGGGCGATCAGCGCAATCCTGGCCATCGCGATCTTCCTCTCGCACCGTGCGGGGATCATCATGGACCGGGCAATCATCGTGCTCGGCGTGGTCATGGTGCTCCTCACGATCGCCGTCGCTATTGCCGCGAACCCGCCCGTCGGCGAGGCGCTCCGCCAGACCGTACTGCCCGACACAATTGACTTCGCGGCGATCACAACCATTGTGGGCGGCACGGTTGGCGGATACATCACCTACGCTGGCGCGCATAAGCTCCTCGACTCAGGCACGGCCGGCCCGGAGCACATCAAGGAAGTGACCCGGTCGGCCTTCTTCGGCATCGCCGTCACCGGCATCATGCGCTACGTGCTCTTCCTCGCGTTCCTCGGCGTCACCGCGAGTGGCGTGCTCCTCGACCTGTCCGCGAACCCGGCAGCGCAGGCCTTCGAAGCGGCAGCGGGCGAATGGGGAATGCGCGCATTCGGCCTCGTGCTGTGGGCGGCTGCGCTCTCGAGCGTCATCGGAGCCGCGTTCACCTCGGTTTCCTTTATGACTGTGTTCAGCGCAAAGCTCGACCTGCGTCGACGCAGCTGGGCGACGGTCATCTTCATCGCAGTTGGGCTCGTGGCGTACTTACTGATGGGAACCACTCCCGTTGCCCTGCTGGTGTTCGCGGGCGGGTTCAACGGCCTCATCCTGCCCATCGGGTTCACGGTGTTCATGTACATCGCATGGTTTAGGCGTGACCTACTAAACGGGCACCGAGTGAATCCGTGGCTCTTGTGGCTCGGTACGCTCATGACCATACTCACCTGGTACATGGGTGTCGTCTCCTTCAGCACGATCTTTAAATTCCTCGGCGCCTAGGCGCTGAAACACTCACCGAGAGGGGAACCCGACAATGCGGATCGATCTCAACAGCGACCTTGGGGAGCACTACGGCTCCTGGCGGATGGGCGACGACGAGAGCATGCTCCAAACCGTTACGAGCGCGAACATCGCGTGCGGGTTCCATGCCGGCGATCCGAAAACCGCCTTTGCAACCCTCACCGGAGCTGCCGCCCGTGGTGTCGCGGTCGGCGCGCACGTGTCGTACCCCGACCTCGCTGGTTTCGGACGTCGCCCGATGGTGTTGCCGGCCGATGAGCTCGAGGCACTCGTCATCTATCAGATCGGCGCGCTCCAAGCCCTCGCGATGGCTGCCAATACCGAGGTGCGCTACGTCAAGCCGCACGGTGCCCTCTACAACAGCATTGCGTTCAATGAGGCAGAGGCGGCGATCGTCATCGCAGCGATCCGCCGGGTAAACCCAGAGCTTGCCCTCGTCTGCCTTGCTGGTTCTCCACTTGTCGAGCAGGCGAGCGCCGCTGGCCTGCGGGCAGTGTCGGAGGCATTCGCCGATCGGGCCTATGAGCCGAACGGCGCACTGGTGTCTCGCACTGAGCCGGGCGCCGTGCTCCACGACCCCGAGCTCGTGGCGGCACGCATGCTCCAACTCGTCGAACGAGGAACAGTCACCGCTCGCGACGGCAGTGAGGTCGAACTCCAAGCAGAATCGATCTGTGTGCATGGCGACAGCCCCGATGCGGTGAACATGGCACGCGCAGTACGTACGCGGCTTCTCGGAGCCGGGGTTGATCTCGCGAGCTTCACAGATGCGGTGGGCCCGTGAACACCATCGAACCGCGAGTCCTGCCCGCGGGCACCGCAGCGCTCCTCCTCGACTGCGGTTCGCTTGACCGCGCGCTCAGCGTCTTTGCGGTTCTGACAGCGGCGAGGGAACGCGGCGAGCTCAGTGTGGGCGAGCTTGTCCCGGCAGCAGAGACCGTGCTCGTGTCGGGCGGCGAAGCACGCGACACAAGCAGGCTCGCCGCGAAGCTGCGCGGGCTTCTCGCCGGCGCTGCAGCAGCCGGTCAACACACCGCAACTGGCGCTGAGGTCGTCATCCCCGTGCACTACGACGGCGAGGATCTCGACGACGTCGCGGCGTTGACCGGGCTGAGCCGCGAGAGCGTCGTCGCGCGACACACGTCGGCGCTCTACACTGTCGCGTTCACCGGCTTTGCCCCTGGCTTCGCGTACCTCTCCGGAGGCGACCCAGCACTCGCGGTACCGCGCAGGAGCACCCCTCGCCCGCGAATCCTCCCGGGCTCCGTCGGACTCGCTGGGCCGTTCTCCGGTGTCTACCCGCGTGAGAGCCCTGGCGGGTGGCAGATCATCGGTTCGACGTCTCTTGCACTGTGGGACATCGGTCGGGAACAGCCCGCGGCCCTTGTCGCAGGCGGCAGCGTGCGCTTCACTGCGGAGCGTGACTCTGTGGCTGCACAGGCGCCCCTTGCGACCCAGG
>JAGNOB010000412.1 GCA_017990305.1 Leucobacter sp. | reverse complement strand
ACACCCGGAAAGGTGGACAGCGACCACGCCGCACCGGCAGTTGTGCTCCCTGGCCTTACCGTTTCGGACGCACGAATCGTGCGTGGCGAGCGGGTCGTGGCAGGGCCGGTATCGTTCGCGGTGAGTCCGGGGGAGTTCGTTGCGCTTGCTGGCCCCTCGGGGGCCGGAAAGTCGTCGATTCTCGCCGCTGTGCTCGGCTTCGTCGAACCTGAGTCTGGCCGTGTCGCGGCGAGCGGACCGGTCGCCTGGGCCGGGCAGCAAGCCGGGCTCGTGCAGGGAACGATTCTCGAAAACGTCGGTCTCGGAAACCCGAGCCCCAGCCCAGCCCTCGCGCGGGAGGCCCTGGATAGGCTCGGCCTCGATGAACTGCAGCTCGAACAAGAGCTCGGTGCACTCGGTTCGGGGCTTTCAGGCGGTCAAGCCCAGCGGGTGGCCATTGCCCGGGCCTTGTATCGTGCAGCCGACGTGTCTGCTGACGTGCTGCTGCTCGACGAACCGAGTTCTGCGCTCGACGCCGGTAGTGAGGCGCTCGTCATCAATGTGGCCCGGGCCGAAGCTCAGGCTGGCCGTGCCGTTCTCGTCGTGAGTCATCGCCCGGCGCTCCTGGACGCCGCAGACCGAATCGTCGAGATCACGCCAGCGATGCAAGTCAGCGCTGCTGTTCCGGCGAAGGCCGCAGCGGGCGCTAGCGATCAGGAGGCTCGTCCGTGAGCGTCGAAACAGTGCTCCAGCGCGCCACACCCACGTGGCGGCGCGCCCTCCCAGGACAGCTCCTCGGAATCCTCTCTGACGGGGCCGCCGTCGGTCTGCTCGCGCTCAGCATGTGGCTCATCACCCGCTCGGGCGCTCAGCCGCCGATCCTGCATCTCACCTTCGCCATCGTTGGCGTCCGCGCGCTCGCGATTGGTCGCGCTGCATTTCGCTACGCTGAGCGACTCTCGAGCCACGACGCGGCCCTGTACCAACTGTCGAAGCTTCGCGCGGAGACGTTCACCGCACTCGTGCCGCGGGTGCCGGGCGCGATCGAGTCCTCCAGGCGCGGCGAGATTCTCGCGACGTTCGTCGACGATGTCGACCAGTTGCAGGATCACCCACTGAGGGTGCGGCATCCGCTCATCGTCAGCTTGACCGTCACCGGCCTCACCGTACTTGTGATCGCGATTGCGTCGCCCATCGCTGCCGCAATTCTCGCGGGCATTCTCGTGATAGCGGCGGCCGTCGGCGCGGGGCTGTCCAAGCGGATCGCTGGGCGCAGCGACCGTGAGCTTGCCGACGCGCGCTCGGGACTCACCGACGCACTACTCGACCGCTTCGCTTCGGCCACCGTCCTCTCCGCGTTTGGAGCGCTCGGCGCGCAGCGCGAACGGATCGAGGCCGCGGAGGATCGACTCACCCGTGTACAGCTCACGCGAACGAGGGCAGCAGGACTCACCGGCGCGATTGTCGCTCTCGGCGCGGGAATAGCTTCGGTCGCCATTCTGCTTGCCGTCGCACCAGGGGCTGGGACTGCGTTCTCTGCACCTGTGTTCGCTGCGATCGTCGTGGTGCCCGCTGCGGTGTTCGACGTGTTTGCGCAGGTCTTTGCCGCACTGACTGCCCGTCGGACGGTCGAAGCTAGCGCGCAACGTGTCGCTGGCCTCACTGACGGTGCGCTGCCCCGAGAGATCCCGTTGGATCCCGAAGTCAGCGCCGGCAGCACTGAGTCGGTTGGAGTCCCGAACGCGGTGCAAGGGGTGCCTCTGCTTGCAGTCAGCGATTTCTCGGTAGCGCACCCAGGCGGAAAGGCCGTCGTCGAGGGGCTCTCCTTCGAACTCGGACAGGCTGAGCTGCTCGTACTCACGGGCGATAGCGGAAGTGGCAAGTCCACGCTCGCACTCGGACTGGCCCGGTTCCTTGACTACGGCGGCAGCTATCGCCTCGGCGGCGTCGAGGCACGCGATTTCACTGGGGCTGCCGTGCGTAGCTTCGTTGGCCTCTGCGAGCAGCAGCCGCACCTCTTCAACACCGACATCCGACAGAACCTGAAGTTTGCCCGCGAGGACGCCACCGACGACGAGCTGCTTGCGGTGCTCGAACGGGTCGGACTCGGCGAGTGGGTGCGTGAGCGTGGCGGGCTCGACGCGAAGGTGGGCGAGCGGGGCACGCTCGTGTCCGGCGGCCAGATGCAGCGCATCTCGCTGGCGCGCGTGATCCTCGCGGACTTCCCTGTGGTGATCCTAGATGAACCGACGGCCGGGGTCGACCAGCTCGTCGCCGACCGCTTGCTGCGTGACCTGCTGGGAGCGATTCCCGATGACCGCGCGGTGATCCTCATCACGCACACCGGGCTGCCAGATGGCATCCCAGTCTCTGCGCGATTGGAGCTCTAGGGGCGAGCGTCCCCGTGTGCGGAGGGCTCGACCGGCTGCCACGAACGATCGAGCGCCTCGCGGAACAACTGGAGTCGGCTCGCGTTGTGCGAGGGGAGCGTGACGCCGTCGATGTGGGACACCCGGCGGATCCCGTGGAGCGCGTTGACGGCCCACACCTCGGAGCGCTGCAGCGCGCTAACGCTTGCGGTAGCGCGGGCGAGAAGGCCCGCTCGGGGGCTGTTCGGTTTTTTGCCGAGGAGCCGCTGCGCAGCGGCCGCGACCAGGATTGCTTCCGTGACTGAGGCCACGCGTGCGTCGGAATCGATGACGTAGCCCGTCTCATCGCTTTTGTCTGGCCAGCAGATGAGACTCGTCGTTGCTCCTTCCCTGACGAATCCAGTGGCGTCGACGAGC
>JAGNOB010000411.1 GCA_017990305.1 Leucobacter sp. | reverse complement strand
GCAATGATCGCCCCGCTGAACCCTGGGAATCCTGAACCGTCGGACATGTGCTCCTCGCCTGTACCAGCAAACTCTTGCTGCAGATAACGCTACCTTGCGCTCTGCGCTTCCGTGAACGGTTTACTGTATGAGCTGCGAGACGATCCACCACACACCGGCGACAGCGACGGCGGAGACGCCGACCCCGCCGACGAAGGCGAGGACCCCAAATCGACGGTTCATGCTCGCGATCGACGACAATTCAGTTCGGGCGGCCAGCGGCAGTTCGTAGCCAACGGGAGGGTCTCCAATTGACTGCGCAGAAACGGCTCCACGCCGGAGCTCTCCCGTGTGCTCGGTGCGTCGGCCATACATGACGGGGATACTGGATCGCACGCCCTCACGCGGACGCGCATCATCGGAGACGGGGAATGGCGAGGCGGGTGCACGCAGGCGCGAGTCAATGGGGCGCTTAAACAGTTGCGCACGCAGCTCAGGCGAGAGCTCATCGAGCGGTTCGGCCACCGCAGCACCGGGCTGCGTAACCCTGCCGGGGCCTGGCGCGGTTGCCGTATCTTCAGCATCGCCCAGCGATTCGTCGTCACCCTTCACTCGTTCACCCCCGACCCGTGCTGCGCAGGCGGATTTCGTCTCGGCCTGGTCGCCGTGATGGTCTTGTCAGAATCCGTGACGCCGTGAGCCCCAGTCGCCGAGCTAACATGCCACGTTCTGCCCCCGACAATGATGTCGACGACGATCACAGTGACATTGTCTCGGCCGCCCGCGGCGTTCGCGCGCTGCACGAGCTCTGCCGCGACCGCGTCCGCCCGCCCGCACATCGTCAGCACGGCACGAATTTCCTCGTCCTCAAGCTCTGTCGTCAGCCCGTCCGAGCACACGAGCAACCGGGTGCCCGTCTCGACGGGCAACAACCATGAATCCGCCGTCGAGTCGCTCGACCCGAGCGCCCGGGTGATGATGTTGCGGGGCGGGAGCGGAGCTCCCGAATCACTCCTGCGCGTTTCCTCGGCGAGAGAGTGATCGACGGTAATCTGCTGCAGCTCGGAGCCGCGGTGCATGTACACGCGAGAATCGCCGATGTTCAGCACGAGCCAGTGCAACTCACCCTCGTGTTCAACGAGCATGGCCCCGGACAGCGTGCATCCTGCGCCCCGCTCCCGCCCGGCGGCCACCTCTGCGACCGCGATTCGAGCCGCGTTCAAGGTTTCGCCAGCCGCAGCGACACTCGTCGGGCGGCCAGCCACAATGCCATCGGCAAATGCGGCGAGCGCGGCCTGACTCGCGAGGTCACCCGCTTCGTGTCCGCCCATCCCATCCGCGATCAAGAAGCAGGGCGTGGCAGCAAGGACCGAGTCCTCGTTCACTTGCCGTTTTCGCCCAACGTCACTCAGCGTCGCGAAATCAAGCTCGACGCTGTTCATGAGCGGGCTCCTCTGGTTCGGGCTCGGGTGTTGGATCGTGGTGTTCTCGGGATCGCCCAGGCAAATGAGCCGAGCCAGTAGCGGGCGCGAAGCCGCCCCCAGATCCCCAGGTGGGTGCCGCGCTCGTCGAGCTGGGCGCGTACCACCTTCCAGAGGTGGTCGACGGTCTCAGAAGAGACCCCCTCGCGAGCGTACACTGCCTGGTCGACAGTGGCAGCGATCCACGCGCCGCGCTCACTACTCAGACCGGCGGGTTCGAGAGCTGCCGCTATCTCGTTGCGGGTGCTTGTCGTTGGGACGCGCACCCCGGAGTCCGTGTAGCCGTCGAGCAGCTCGTGCCACGCGCCGAGCGCACGCAGTTCGGTGACCGACTGCGTACTGCGCGCGCGCCGCCGCAACCGCTTCACGAGCGGGATGAAGAGCGCCGCAAGCGCGAGCAGCACGAGCGCCGACGTTCCGAGGCCGACGACCCGCAGTACAGGCCACAGCCGCGATTCGTGCTCGGGCTCCGGTTCTTCTCGGTCGCTCCCGTCCTCGTTCGAGGATCCGACGGGCGGGTCGCTCTCGCTCGCGTCGCGTTCCTCTGGCGTTGTCGGGAATTCGGGAAGCTGCTCGCCTTTTTCGACGAGCAGCGGGGGCACGGCGATCTGCGGGGAGACGTCGATCGGGGCCCACACCCCGTCGGCTCCCCGCGCCTCGATCCACGCAGACACGTGTTGACCTTCGCACTGCGTGGTGCAGGCGGGGACCCCTGGCACGCCAGCCGCTTCATCGCCAAGGCGAACGCCGACGACCACTCGGGAGTCGAAGCCGAGGGCTCGCGCGACGAGGGCAGCAGCTGCGGCGAACTGCTCATCGTCGCCGATCGCCGCGACAAGTTCGTCGTCACCGGCGCGGTCACCTGCAGCCTCCTGCTGCTCGATGAGCTGGGTGAAGAGCTGCTCCACCCGCGCGACGGAGTGGCCACCGGGGCTCGACACGAACCGGGCCGGGGCATCTTCGCCAAGCTCGGTCAGCCATGACCGTTCTCCCTCACCGTCCGTGAGCGAATGGCTGAGGTAGCCGCGCGCGCGGAGGCGGTCGATAGCGGTCGCAAGCCCGTTCGCTGACGGAGAGACTCCCTGCAACGCAAGCCAGCGTTCAAGCTGCGGCATCGTGTCAGCTTCGAGCAGCGAGCGTTCACTGGCAGGCTCGGCCCCAAGCACCGGATCCGCTGCGGCGCTGACTGTCGCGGTGAAGGCGTCCGAGGCACGCAGGCCAGTCTTCGTGGGAACTGCCACAGCAGCTCCCGTCTCGCGGTTGACGTAGAAGCTGTCGGCCAGGGCGGCGGCGCGCGGCCCAGCAAACG
>JAGNOB010000044.1 GCA_017990305.1 Leucobacter sp. | reverse complement strand
GTCGGTGATGACGGAGCGTGTATCCCCGTGCCAGAATGCGCACAACCTACCGTGTCCAAGAAGGTCGCCAAGGCGACCCAGGAGCCGGACGGCGTGTGGAAGATCGGCTACGACCTCGTCGTGAAGAACCCAGACACCCTCGCGGCGAAGTACGACCTCACCGACACGCTCGCGTTCGGAGACGGGATCGACGTGAAGTCGGCCTCGTGGACCGGGGCAAACGGCAAGGGCGACTTCTCCGACACGAAGTGGAACGCGGATATCGCGGCCGGCACGGTGATTGCAGCGGGCGATACCCACACCTACCGGGTGACGGTGACGGCAGATGTCACGCCGAAGGCAGTGAACGCAGGTACTACTGAGTGCCTCCCCGAGGGTAAGGCCGGTGGCTTCTTGAACACCGCCAAGCTCGTGTCTGGCGGAGCATCGACCCCGGCCGAGGCCTGCGCCGAGCCCCTCCATCCGACGATCGAGAAGACCGGTGGGAAGACGGTCGACAACGGCGACGGCACCTTCGAACTCGAATATGAGATCAAGGTGAGCTACCCGGAGACGGACGCGCGCCACCCCGTTGGCGTGAGCTTCACGCTGCAGGACGAGCCGCAGATGCCCAAGGGAGTCGAGACAGTCGGCGGTTGGTCGGCCGAGGCCGCGTCCGCAGACACTCCGCAGCCGCAGAATCCGCGCCGCCCGGCCTCGGGTGAGTGGACCATCGTGCAGGGTGCGCAGTTCACTCCGAACAACCTCGCTGATGGAATCACCGAGTTCGTCTACCGCGTTGCAGCGACGGTGAAGGTCACTCCGGCCGCAGCCCCGAAGCCCGCAGTATGCGAGGACACCGGCGAGACCGGGATCCTGGTTCCGAACATCGGTCGGATCGTGTCGGGCGGTTTCACCGCCGAGGACAGCGGCTGCCAGGTCGTGAACTTCGGTGACGTGAGCATCGCGAAGACAGTCGATCTCGCAGAAGGGGAGACCTCGGTCGCCCCCGGCGACACCTTCGACTACGTGCTCACGGTGACGAACGAGGGCACCGCGGCAGCGAAGAACGTAAAGGTCACCGACGAGGCGCTGAACGATCGACTGAAGATCACCGGGCTGACGGTGGGCGAGAAGGCTGCGTGGGGCCCAAGCCCCGGGTACTCCGGGAACAAGGTCGAGCTCACGCTCGAAGAGATCCCAGCAGGCGAGTCTGTTGACGTGCGGATCAGCGTCGAGTTCTTGCCGGCAGCTGTGCTGCAGGCTGACCCGATCCTCTCGGGTGCTCCAGCACCTGACGCGCCAGCTGCACTCGATGAACTCACAAACACTGCCTGCGTGGAGATGGCCGGGGACGCAAACCCCGACAATGACTGCGCAGACGTGCAGGTGCCTGTGCGCGACCTTACCGCGACCGTCTACACGCTCTGCGTGGCTGACGCGCCGATGCTCGGCTGGTCGGTGTCTAAGTCGGAGCTGCTTAAGGAGAAGCCGGTGAACTTCCGGTGGACCCCCGACGAGGGGAACGCAGACACGAAGCCTGCGGAGGTCTCCCTCGTGGAGCCGGGCGGCTCGGCGAACTGGAGTGGAACCCAAACCTGGCCTGGTTCAGCGTTTACGCCCTCGGGCATCAGCGTTGACTATCCGGGGTGGCGCGCACTGCGGCTGTCAGACATGGCGCCGGATGGCGGCTACCTGCTCCCGAGCACCACAACCGTGATGACCCCAGAACAGGCCTCCGAGTACGTCTTCAACGGGTTGATCCTTGACCCAAGCGAGCTCGACTACTCGTGGCGTGGGAACACGACCATCCAGTTCTCCGTGAACCCGGAACTCACGTTCAACGCGAGCTACCCGCCGGCAACTGCTGGGTGTGGTGCCGCGCGCCACACCGAGGTCGAGATCTCGAAGAGCGCGAGCGTCGAGCAGATTGTTGCCGGGGAGTCGTTCGATTACACGCTGGCCGTGGAAAACGTCTCCGATGACAGCGCTGCAGAGGGCGTCATCGTCACCGACGAGATCCCCGCTGACCTCAAGGTCACTGATGTGGCCTGGGACGGTAAGGACACCCCTGGCACGTTCCCGAACTGGAGCGAGTGTGACGTGAGCGGACAGGACTCTGGCGGCTACGGCGGAACGCTGAGTTGCGAGTTGTTCGGACCGTTGCAGCCGAAGGGCTCGACTGACGGCGCCGCAGCGGCTCCCGAGATCACGCTCTCGGTAACCGCGGATCCTGAGTCCGCACGCAAGGACGTCACCAACACGGCCACTGTCGACTACCACACCTTCGGGGACCCGAAGGATGCGGGCAAGCATTCCGACAGCGTCAATGTGCGGGTCACCGCGCTCCCAGGGCCTGACGGGGAGACGCCCGACGGGGAGACCCCCGGCGGGAAGACGCCCGACGGGAAGACGCCAGGGCGACTGCCTGCAACCGGAGCCCAGGTCGCCGGATTCCTCGGCGGCGGAGCTGCACTCCTGCTGCTCGGTACTACCGCACTCCTCTGGAACCGTAACCGGAAGCGGAGCATGCAGTAGCCCAAGGTCCGCAGCGCGGTCGTCGGATCGTTTCCCCCAGGAATCCCACCGACGCCCCATGAACCGCTGCGTAATAGAAAGGCCGGTCGAAGCCCCAACTTCGACCGGCCTTTCGCCGCGTGTACCCGGGTGATGTCTTAGCGGATGCCACCCATCAAGCGCAGCACAGGCTTGCGAGCGAGGAACAGAATCGCTCCGACCGCGATCGATGCGCCACCGAGCGCGAGGAAGTAGGGAACCTCGGTCTCAGCGGTGTAGAAACGCGACAGCGTGCCAGAGGCAGCCGATCCCAGCGAGATTGACAGGAAGAACAGCGCGACCATTTGCGAGTGGAACGCCTTCGGGGCGAGCTTCGTCGCGAGTGACTGGCCCACAGGCGAAATGCTGAGCTCTGCGAGCGTGAGCAACAGAATGATAAATACGTACGCCAGAAGCGGCACGGTGTTGTTCGCGCCACCGGCAAACGGGATGAAGCACAGGAACGCGATACCCATGATGGCGGTGCCGATTGCAAACTTCACGGGCGTGCTCGGCTGGCGATCGCCCAGCTTCACCCACATCGCGGCGAACACGCCGGCGAGGATGATGATGAGCATCGGGTTGATCGTCTGCACCATGCTCGGCGGCATCTCCCAGCCGAAGATGGTGCGATTCAGGCGCTGATCCGCGTAGATCGCGAGCACAGTGAACTGCTGCTGCGACAGCGACCAGAACACGGCCGATGCGAGGAACAGCGGAATGAACGAGGCAACCTGCTTGCGCTCCACCTTCGAGACCTGATGGCTGGTGAGGATCACAGTGAACAGCACGACGACCGCGATCACGATGAGTACGACGACGATGGTCGAGAGGTTCTCAGCGGTGATGAAGCCGAACGACAGTGCGAGCGCGACGGCCGCGATCGCAGCGATGAAGACGACAGCCCAGATACGCTTCTGGCTCGCGGAAAGCGGGTTGCCCGGCTTCATGCTCGAAGCGCTCACGGTGTGCTTGCGCATCGCGAGGTACTGGATAAGCCCGATCGCCATGCCGATGGCGGCGAGGCCGAAGCCCCAGTGGAAGCCCTTCCAGCCCCAGAGCGCGCTCGTGAGCAGCGGGCCCGCGAAGCCGCCAATGTTCACACCCATGTAGTAGATGGAGAACGCAGCGTCACGCCGCTGATCGCCCTTGTCGTAGAGATCGCCGAGCACCGTCGACGTGGTTGTCTTCAGCGATCCGGAACCGAGTGCGACACCCACCAGGCCGATTGCCAAGCCGAGCATGCCGGGGATGAAGGCGAGCGCTAGGTGGCCAACCATGATGAGGCATGCGGCGATGAGCAGGGTTCGCTCGGCGCCGAGAACACGGTCGGCAATCCAGCCGCCGAGCACAGCCGACAGGTAGACGAGGCCGCCGTATGCGCCGACAATCGAGGTCGCGGCAGCCTGCGACATCCCCAGGCCGCCGTCGGTCACCGAGTAATAGATGTAGAAGGCCAGCAGCGCCTGCATGCCGTAGAAGCTGAACCGCTCCCACATTTCGACGCCCGCGAGGTTTGCGAGCCCCCACGGATGGCCAAAGAAGCCGCGGCTTTGCGACGCTCCAGTGCCGGCTGAAGCCGGACTGTCGGGCTGCGTGGTCGGTGATGACACGTGTTCCCCCTCGGGATGCTGCGCGAACGACACCACCTCGCAGCACAGTACGAGGGCGCACCGCTGCGAATCCGAAATCAATGAAAAGAGCCCCGGAAATGGTGCGCGAACGAGTGCGCAGGCGGGCCCGCGTGTCCGCGCCCCACGAGGGGGCCACGCAAAACCGTATCATTCGATTGCGAATGGGGCTTCTTGAGGAATCTCAGGGGAAGCGCGCCGCGCGTGCGTGGTCGGGGCGAGCTACTACCTAGAACTTCGCAGGCAAGGGCTCGTTCGACAGCGCGTACGGGATGCGTTGGCCCCGGTAAGCCCGGAGCAAGAGCGCTATAGAAATGAAGCCCACGCCTCTCCCCGCGAGTACCATTGCCGAGCCGAGAACAATCATGCCTCCAGTTGAACCCGGAAGCGCGCAAGTGTCAACGGGTGAGCAGCGACTTACGGAGAAACGCGATACCCGCTGCGGATCGCAACGCGATTCCACGCGCCCATGACGAGCGCGAGCCAGCTCACGGCCGAGACCTGCTCATCGGTGAGGGCCCCCGTATCCCAGTCAGTGCGGGCAGGGACGGAGAGCCGGGTGACTTCTTCCGCAAGCCCGAGAGCAGCCGTCTCCGCGGGCGTGAAGTACTGCGACTCCCACCACGCGGGGAGCACGGCGAGGCGATCAGCTGTCTCACCGAGTTCGATGGCCTCGCGTGTGTGCAGCCTGGTGCAGAACGCGCAGCCGTTGAGTTGGGAGACGCGAATTTTTACGAGCTCGATGAGCTGTGCGTCGAGGCCGGCCGCAGCCGCAGCCGCCTCGGCCGCGCTGCTGAGCGAAGCGAGCTGCTTGTAGACGTCGGGGTGCTGCTTGGTGATGTTCACTGATGACACGGTTTCTCCGATCGGCTGCGTGCGTTGTGCGGATTCGATCATTCCAGCCTTTGCTATGAGCCGGCCTGTGCGGCTTGCATTGCTAAGTCGTGGGGCTCGGTGCCTCCGAAACGCTCCTCGCGCCGCAGTCGCGCCCGCCGTTTCATGACCTGGCCGATGAGCATGATCGCGACTCCGAGAATGAGTGCGGTGGAGCCGATGATGACGATGTTCTCGATGTGGCTCGCGTCGCTTACGCAGAGCCCGCCGGTTTGTTCTGAGAGGTCGAAATCACCGAGCGTTGGTGTGAGCGGCCACGCGCGCGTGGAGAGCAGCGCAGCGCCCGTTCCCGTAAACATGGGCACACGGTATCAAACTTCGATGGGAGGAGCAGCCGCTCGCTGAGCGCGGGCTCGCGGGTGTGCGGGCGCCCGGGGCGGTCGACGACGGTCAGCCGTTGACAATCTCTGCGAGGCGGCCCGCATCGTAGCGTTCGGGGGCGATCTGCTGCATCCCCGCGAGAGCGACACCGAGCAAAACGGTGCGCTCGGCTGCGCCCTCGGAAAGCTCCGGGTCAGCCGCTCGAAGAGCCTGCGTGAGGGCTG
Source organism: Leucobacter sp. (assembly GCA_017990305.1). GTDB lineage: Bacteria > Actinomycetota > Actinomycetes > Actinomycetales > Microbacteriaceae > Leucobacter. Next base: position 3,156 of record JAGNOB010000044.1, on the reverse strand, counting down.
CGAGAGATTCGGCAAATACTGAACCGAAATCGGGGGAACGGAGCGCGTGGGCCCAAGCGCTTACCCAGAGACTGAGCTCAGCGCCCTGGGCGGGGTCGAGGTGGTTGCCAAAGAACTCTTCAACGGGGTCGCGCTCGCCGCCGTGCACCGCGCCTGCGAATCCCTCGAGGCTCTCAGCGACATACGCGCGCCAGGCACTCGCAGTGAGGCTCGAGACGCTGGAGAAGTGCTGGTGGATGAGGCCGGGCGATCCGCCCACCTCGGCTGCCACAGACCTTGCCGAGACGCCTTCGAAGCCGGCTGATCGCATGACGCGGATGGTTGCTTCGACGATCGCCGCACGGCGCTCGTCTCGGGGCAAATAGGCCATGGATCCTCGTTTCTCGCGAACAGCGTGTAGTCTATCCGAGTAATTTGTACATGCGTACAGATTGCGAACTCTGATCGATCACGCTCCTCGGAAGGACACCCAAGTGCGCCCTTATTCGCTCACGGCGCTGCGCGCGGCCCTCGGCAATGTCGACACGGCAACCCGTAAGAACGCGCGTATGCCAGGGCACCAATTCAGCCCACCCATCTCGGAACGCGACTACCTTGGCTGGCGCGACCCGAGCGCACCGCAGCGCGGCTACATCTTCGTCGACTCGGAGAACGGACCAATAGGCATCATGGTCACGAAGACACGTGCAAGCACCTCCGCACAGCGCGCGGTCATGTGTGAGTTCTGTCGCATCCCGCGCCGTTTCGAACAGGTCGTCCTCTTCGTCGCGCCCGTTGCGGAGCAGCGCGACAGCTCAACGTTCGGCACCTATCTCTGCGTTGACCTCGACTGCAATGCGCGGATCAACGCGCTCAGGCCGCTCACGCCGCTCGATCCGCCGGCCGAAGCGCTCGTCGCCTCACGCCGCGAGGACCTGGCGCGGCGCTCACGGTCGTTCGTAACCGAGGTGCTTGAGCGCGTTTCGCTGAGATGAGAGCGTCGGGCCCGCGCGGGTGTGAGGCTCATCGACGTGTGCGGGGCACCCGTCCACGCGAAAAAAGAAAAACCCCCGCGATCTCAGCTGTTTCCAGCGAATCTGCGGGGGTTTTTACGTGGCGGTGACGGTGGGATTTGAACCCACGGTAGGGGTTGCCTACACAACATTTCGAGTGTTGCACCTTCGGCCGCTCGGACACGTCACCGCGGAAAAGCTTACGGGATTGCGTCTCCAGATCCTAATCGAGTTCGCAAACGCGTCGCTGCGGCATGTCGCGCGGTCGCCCCGACGAGATGTCGGGGGCCTCCGCTAGCCTCAATGCATGGCGAAAACGAGCAGCGCGTATGTCTGCAGTGAGTGCGGCTGGCAGGCGGCAAAATGGGTGGGTCGCTGCGGTGAATGCCAGCAGTGGGGCACCGTCGAGGTGCGCGGTGCGGCGCGTGCTTCGCTCGCTCGCACGACGAAAGCCGCTGCGCCTGAAGCGGGCCGCGAGGCTAGGCCGATCACGGAGTTGTCGGGTGACTCGGTGAAGCACCGCCAGACAGGCATCAACGAGCTGGATCGTGTGCTCGGGGGCGGCATCGTGCCCGGTGCAGCGATTCTGTTTTCAGGAGAGCCGGGCGTCGGCAAGTCGACGCTTCTGCTCGATGTTGCAGCGCGGATCGCTGGGCACGGTGCACGGGTGCTGTATGTGAGCGGTGAGGAGTCAACCGGGCAGATCCGCATGCGTGCTGAGCGCACGAACGCGCTCATTGACACGCTCTACCTCGCCGCAGAGACCGATCTCGCGTCGGTGCTCGGACATATCGAGATGGTAGATCCGGGGCTCATCGTGATCGATTCCGTGCAGACCCTCGCGAGCGACCAGGTTGAGGGCATCGCCGGAGGCCCGTCGCAGGTGCGGGAGGTGGCGGCTGCGCTGATTCGCGTTGCGAAAGATCGCGGTACGCCTGTGATCCTGGTCGGCCATGTCACAAAAGACGGGTCAATTGCCGGGCCGCGGCTGCTCGAACACCTTGTCGACGTTGTCTGTCACTTCGAAGGGGACCGCAACACGGCCCTTCGCTTCCTGCGCACGCTCAAGAACCGTTTCGGTCCGACCGACGAGGTTGGCTGTTTTGAGATGACCGGCGGTGGCATCTCCGAGGTCGCCGACCCGAGCGGGCTATTTCTGGGCCGGGGCACGGTACCCGTGAGTGGTACGTGTGCAACCGTCGCGATGGAGGGGCGGCGCGCACTTCCTGTCGAAATCCAGGCGCTTGTTGCGTCGAGTGCGACACCGAATCCGCGCCGCGTCACGAGTGGCGTGGACCCGTCTCGGGTAGCGATGATCCTCGCGGTACTTGAACGGAGAGCCGGTGTTCGACTCCATGACCAAGACGTCTATGTCTCGACGGTTGGGGGAGTGAAGCTCAGCGAGCCCGCAGCTGATCTAGCGATCGCTCTTGCCGTCATTTCTGCGGTCGCTGACCGGCCGTTACCCCTCGAATTGGCTGCATTCGGTGAAATTTCACTGGCAGGTGAAATTCGTTCAGTCACCTCTGGAACACAACGCGTGGCCGAGGCTGAACGGCTCGGCTACACGCGAATCATTGATTCCGGTGCCGAAACTCTCGCCGAAGCGAGACGCGCGGCGATCGCGTAATCTGCCGTCCCTGAGTGGCCGAGGGATCTGACCTCACGATAAGCCAGGTACACTACAAGATCGTGAGCACTAAGACGGTAGATGTCGTACTTATCGGCGGCGGAGTGATGAGCGCAACGCTCGGAACCCTCATGAAGCAGGTTCGCCCGGACTGGACCATTGAGGTCTTCGAGTCCCGCAGCGAAGTCGCGACCGAAAGTACCAACGGGTGGAACAACGCGGGCACAGGACACGCTGCGCTCTGCGAGCTGAACTATATGCCCGAGGGCAAGGACGGCAGCCTTTCGGCCGATAAGGCCATCAACATCAACGAGCAGTTCCAGCTCTCGCGCGAGTGGTGGTCCACCCTCGTCGAGCGCGGCGTCCTCGGTGAGCCCTCCAGCTTCATCAACCCGACCCCGCACATGACCTTTGTGCGCGGCGAGGACAACGTCGACTACCTCCGCCGCCGCTACGAGCTCCTCAAGACCGAGCCGCTGTTTGCTGACATGGAGTTCAGCGACGACCCTGAGAAGATTGCCGAGTGGGTTCCGC
>JAGNOB010000410.1 GCA_017990305.1 Leucobacter sp. | reverse complement strand
GGCTGAGCCCGCCAAATAGCGAACCGCGCAGCCGGGCCGTATGCGCTCGCTACGAGGTCGGCGGCGTGAAGCGGCCGTCGATCGCTGTCCAGCCGCCATCAACCATGAGCGTGGAGCCGGTGACGAACGACGAGGCGTCCGAGGCCAGGAACACGACGGCCCCGGCGAGCTCATCTGGGCGCGACCAGCGGCCGAAGGCGCTCTTCTGCGAGTACGCGTCGTACCATTCCGGGTTGGCCTTGATCTGGGCCGTGAGCGGGGTCTCAACGACGCCAGGGGCGATGACGTTCACGCGCACGCCCTGCGGGCCAAACTCTGCCGCCGCCGTCTTCGCGAGCTGCACGAGGCCGGCCTTGGTTGCGGCGTACACGCCCTGGCCTGGCTCGACGACCTGCGCACGGATCGACGCGAAACCAATGATCGAGCCACCGCCGTTTGCGGCGAACCGCTTGCCGAAGAGGCGGATGAGCTGGAACGAGGCGCGCAGGTTGAGGTTCACGACGCGGTCGAACTCGTCGAGCGAGTAGTCCTCCATGCGCTTGCGCACGTTGGTCGCCGCGGTGAACACCATCGCCTGCACGTTGCCGAAGCGCTCGGCCGCGGCCTCGACCTCATCATCGTTCAGTACGTTGAGCTGGAACGCCTCTGCCGAACCACCGGCGGCCGTGATGAGTGACACGGTCTCTTCGGCGCCGTCGAGCTGGAGATCAGCAACGACGACGTGGGCGCCGTGCGCGGCGAGTGCCTGCGCCGATTCGCGGCCGATGCCGCTGCCTGCGCCGATCACCAGTGCGGTGCGGGCGTCGAGGCGGAAGAGCTGGGAGTAGTCGACTGCGGTCATCGTGAAGAGTCCTTTGTGTGGTGCGGGAAGTGTCTGAGGCGGGCTCCTGGGAGCGGCGCCGAAGATGGAGCTAGGAGCGGGCCTTCGGCCGGATCATCGCCATGCGCGTGACCGTGTACTCCTCGATTGCGTAGCGCGGGCCCTCGCGGCCGACACCCGAATCTTTCACCCCGCCGTACGGCATGATGTCGGAGCGGAAGCCAGGGATCTCGTTCACGACGACACCGCCGACTTCGAGGCGCTCGATCGCGGCGAAGGCCGACTCGAGTGACGACGTGTAGACCGCTGCCTGCAGGCCGTAGCGGGAGTCGTTGACGAGATCGATTGCCTCGTCGACGGAGTCGACGGTGGTGAGGCAGACGACGGGACCGAAGATCTCCTCGCACCAGACGTCGACATCGCGCGGCACGTCGCCAAGCACGATCGGCGGCACCGAGGCCCCCAGTTCGCTGGCTTCAGGCAGCTGCGCAGGCGTGAGCAGCTCGGCGCCGGCGGTGAGCGCACGATCCACCATCGCGAAGATGCGCTCGCCCGAGGCCGCGTTGATGACGGGGGCGACGTTGGTCGCGATGTCTCGGGGGTCGCCGACGACGACCTCGCTCATGCGCTCGACGAGACGGGAGGTGAACTGTGCGGCGATGGGGCGCTCAAGCACGACGCGCTGCACCGAGATGCAGGCCTGACCGTTCGCGTAGAAGCCACCACGGAGCACAGCGTCGACGGCGGCTTCGATGTCTGCGTCGGCGGCGACGATGAAGCCGGTGTTCGAACCGAGCTCGAGCAGCGCCTTGCGCGGGGCAGCCTGTTGCGCGATGAGGTGCCCGATCTTCGCCGATCCAGTGAAGGAGACGACAGCGGCCCGCGGATCGCGGACGAGGGTTTCGCCGACCTCGGGCCCGCCGTTCACGAGCTGCACGGCAGCGCCGGTGACGCCGTGCTCGTCAAGCACGTCACGGGTGATCTTCAGCAGCTCGATGGTCGCGAGGGGCGTATTCGGTGCCGGCTTCACAATGACGGGGCAGCCGGCGGCGATCGCGGGCGCGAGCTTGTGGGTGGCGAGCAAGAGCGGGTAGTTGAAGCCTGCGATGCCGACGATGACACCCGCGGGTTTGCGCGTGTAGTAGCCGATCATGCCGCGCCCGAGCTCCTGCAGATCGAGGGGAACTGTCTCGCCGGTGACGTGCGAGACCTCCTCAGCCGTTGCCTGCAGGGTGACGATGGTGCGGTTCACCTCCGTGCGGCAGTCTGCGCGCGGCTTACCGGTTTCGAGCACGAGCAAATCTTCGAAGCGCTGCGCGTCGGCGCGGAGCCGGTCGTGGATCGCGGAGAGGATCGACTTGCGCTGCGCCGTGGTGAGCGCGGCGACCTCGGGGCGGGCTGCCTCGGCTGCGTCGAGCGCGTCGCTGGAGTCAGCCGCGACGCTCACGGGTGCCTGCGCGAAGACGCTGCCATCGAAGGGGAAGACAATGTCGGAGCTTGCTTCGAGCTCTCGCCAGCCGGCGCCAATGGGGAGCGATCCCGCCGGGGCGAGGAGCTCGGGGGTAGCCTGCGATGCGGTCATAGCTGGATCCTTACTGTCGTGCGGATCGTCGGCCGGCCTCACCGCGGCAACATGGGCGCGGCAATGGGCCTTCAAACGAGTGGTCTTACCAGTTAATATAGTTGAACACGGGGCCCGCGACAACGTCGCAATGATCCGCACCCCTGCGAAAGGAACCCAATGACGCGCTCCCACACCATCGCAGTACTCCCAGGCGACGGCATCGGCCCAGAAGTCACCTCCTGCGCACTCGAAGTACTCGACGCAGCAGAAGCCCGCTACGGCTTCACCACCCAACGCACCCACTACGCCGCAGGAGCCAACCACTACCTCGAAACCGGCGAACTCTTCCCCGCCATCGAGACCGAACTCCGCGGCGCAGACGCGATCCTCTTCGGCTCCATGGGCGAC
>JAGNOB010000409.1 GCA_017990305.1 Leucobacter sp. | reverse complement strand
GAAGACCGCGGGCGTGGCCGACATCCCGAAATTCACCGCTGCTGTTGAGAGCGGCAAGTTTGAGGACGCTGTGCGGGAGGATACTGCGGAAGCGCAGCGTATCGGCGTAACCGGGGTGCCATTCTTTGCGACGACAGGTTGCGGCCAGGTGCTGTCAGGCGCGCAACCCGTTGATACCTTCCGGCAGCAACTCGACGCGGCAGTCGCTGCCGCGAAGAAATAGCGCGGCGCATGGACCTCAGCCTGCTCGGGGCCTTTCTAGGCGGCGCGCTCGCACTGCTCAGCCCGTGCTCGGTCATGGTACTTCCGGCGTTCTTCGCCTACGCATTCCATAGTCCGAGCGAGTTGTTCTCGCGCACCGGCGCATTTTTCCTTGGCCTCGCGACGACGCTCGTGCCGTTGGGGCTCCTCGCGGGCACGCTGGGAGCATGGGTCGCTGCGCACCGGAGCAGTCTGATGACCGGGGTGCTCATTCTCGTGATCGTGCTCGGTCTGGTGATGCTGCTGGGCATACCGTTGCCCGCACTCACGAAGCAGCAGAGCGCGAAGGGAACTTCTATCGCATCGGTCTACGCGTTGGGGGCCGTGTACGGGCTCGCTGGGGGGTGTGCCGGTCCGGTATTCGGTGCGGTGCTGGCGATGGCCGCGTTCGGTGGGAACGCGCTCATGGGTGGGCTCACGATGCTGCTGTATGCGGCGGGGATGACCCTTCCGCTACTCCTGCTTGCGCTGCTGTGGAACCGGATCCCTGGGGTGCGCAAGCTCATGCGTCCGCGTGAGCTCGTGATTGGGCGGTGGCGCAACGCTTGGTCGAACATCATCGGCGGACTCATCACCATCGCAGTGGGGGTGTTCATGCTCGCGACCGATGGGGCTGAGCGCTTCAGCGGAGTGCTCGACGCGAGTAAACAGGCCGAGCTTGAAGCCGGGGTGATGCGTGCGACCTCTGGCGTCTCCAACCTGATCGTGCTTGGTGTTGCGGGCGCAGCGCTTCTGGTTGTCTGGTTGATCGCGCGGCGGCGGGCGCGACTGCGCGCCTCTGACGCTGCGCGGTAGGATCGAGAGCATGACCGAAGCTGCACGCATCGCGACGCTTGAGCGCGCCACAAGTGAGTCCACCATCCGCCTGAGCCTGAACCTCGACGGAACCGGTGAAGCTGACATTGAAACCGGGGTGCCTTTCTTTGATCACATGCTCACCGCGTTTGCGCGGCATTCGCTCACTGACCTGACGATCCGCGCCGACGGCGATGTGCACATCGATGTTCACCACACTGTCGAGGACACTGGCATCTTGCTCGGCCAGGCCATCCTCGAGGCGCTCGGCGACAAGCGCGGCATCTCGCGTTACGGTGACGCGATGGTGCCGCTCGACGAAGCGCTGGCGCAGGCAGTCATCGATATCTCGGGACGTCCGTATCTCGTGCACTCTGGGGAGCCTGCGGGATTCGAATTCCACCTCATTGGGGGGCACTACACGGGGTCTATGGTGCGGCACTTCTTCGAAGCACTGACGCTCAACGCGCGCCTGTCGGTGCACCTAAAGCTCATTGAGGGTCGCGACCCTCACCACATCGCCGAGGCCGAGTTCAAGGCCTTCGCGCGAGCGTTCCGCACCGCAAAGGCTAAGGACCCGCTTGTGACCGGCATTCCCTCAACTAAGGGAGCACTGTGAGCGGAAGCGATGCTCCTCGCGTCGCAGTGCTCGACTACGGCTCGGGCAACGTTCACTCGGCGGTGAAAGCCCTCGCCCACGCGGGCGCTCACGTTGAACTGACGCGAGACCCGCAGGCTGTGCTTGACGCCGACGGGCTCTTCGTGCCCGGTGTTGGAGCGTTCGACGCAGTGATTGCGCAGCTCAGAGCGATCCAGGGACACGAACTCATCGGCCGACGACTCGCTGGCGGCCGACCGGTGCTCGGCGTCTGCGTCGGACTCCAGGTGATGTTCGAAGCCGGCATCGAGCGCGGTGTCTCTACGGAGGGACTCGGCGAGTGGCCGGGGACAGTGCGTGAACTCGCTGCCCCGATCCTCCCGCACATGGGCTGGAACACCGTGAATGCGCCGGAGGGGTCGGTGCTGTTCAACGGCGTCGAACACGAACGCTTTTACTTCGTGCACAGCAACGCCGCGACCGAGTGGACCCTCGAAGGTCGCACTCCGGCGCTCGCGCCGAAGGTCACCTGGTCTGACTACGGTGAACCGTTCGTTGCGGCAGTCGAGAATGGACCGCTCACCGCGACACAGTTTCATCCCGAGAAATCGGGGGAGGCGGGAATCCAGTTGCTGCGCAACTGGATCGCTTCACTCACACCCACCATCAAGGAGAACCGATGACCGAGCTCGCGACGAGCCCGAAACTGCAGCTGCTGCCCGCCATCGACATGGTCGATGGCAAAGCCGTGCGGCTCACGCAAGGTGCCGCCGGCACCGAGACCAACTACGGTAGCCCCGTCGACGCGGCTATGGACTGGATCGAGCAGGGCGCGGAGTGGATCCACCTCGTTGATCTCGACGCGGCTTTCGGTCGAGGCTCGAACGTCGGCATCGCGCGCAAGATCATTGCCCGCGCCGGAAGCCGGGTGAAGATCGAGTTCTCGGGCGGGATCAGGGACGACAAGAGCCTCGAAGCCGCTCTCGAGATGGGGGCTGCCCGCGTGAACCTCGGCACCGCTGCGCTCGAGAACCCAGAATGGACGCGCGCAGTCATCGCCCACTATGGCGAGCAGATCGCCGTCGGATTGGACGTCCGCGGCGAGACCCTCGCAGCGCGCGGCTGGACCGAGGACGGC
>JAGNOB010000043.1 GCA_017990305.1 Leucobacter sp. | reverse complement strand
AGCTCGCCGCGGGCGCCCAGGACGCGGCCGCGGGCGGGAAGCTCCTCGCGGACGAGACCGGAAAGTACGTTGCGGGGATCAACTCCATCGTGTCCGAAGTGCAGGCGGGCGTCGGTCAGGCCGTCGCCCCGCTGCAGGAGTTGCGCGATGCGATCGCGGGCGGCGCGGTGCCGATACCTCCAGGCGAGGTGGAAGTCGCCGACATTCTGGCGGCCCTCGACAGGGTGATCGCGGAGGTGCAGGGCATCGCCGTCGATGGGCCGGGCAACCAGTTGACGGAACTGAAGCAAGGCGGAGAACAGCTTGCCGGTGGCATCGCCGCTTCGGCCGCGGGACAGCAGGAGCTCGCGGATGGGCTTCGGGGGTTCTCAGGTGGAGTGTCGGAACTCGCCAGCGGCGCCAACGCGCTCGCCGGGGGCGCCTCAGAGCTTGCCGGTGGCGCGTCCGAGCTTGCCGGTGGCGCCGGTGCGCTCTCGGCGGGCGTGAACCAACTGTCGACGGGGGTCAGTGAACTCTCGGCGCAGACACCCGAACTGGCTGCTGGTGCTGGCAAGCTTGCTGAGGGCGCCGACGCCGCGGCGAAGGGCACCCACACTCTCGCTACGGGCCTTGGTGAGGCCGCCGCGCAGATCCCGAACTATACGGAGGCGGAGCGCGACGTGATGGCCAAGACAGCCGTCGAGTCTGTCACCTCGGAGGGGGAGAGCGACGAGCTGTTCAATGCCTCGGGTGTGCCGCTGTTCGCGGGCATCGCACTGTGGGCCGGTGCGCTCGCAGCGTTCCTCGTGCTCGCACCGCTCTGGTCGCGCACCCGCGAGGCTGCGAAGGGCGTGTTCGCAATCGCGATGCGCAGCGCCCTCCCTGCGGTGCTGCTCGGGGCGGCGCAGGGCGCGATCGCGGGCATCGTGCTGCCCATCGCCCTCCGCTACGACTTCCCGCAAGCGGCAGGGTTCTTCGGGCTTGCGGTGCTCGCGGGTATCGCGTTCTCGCTCGTCGTGCAGGGCCTCTCAGCAAGGTTCGGTGGTTTCGGCAGATTCGCGGCCTTCGCGCTGCTTGTCATCGCGTTCACCGTCGGTATCGTGTCAACAGTTCCCGGGCTCCTTGCCACGGTCGGCGACGCGAGCCCGATCGGTGCCGCCTTTACCGGTTTCCAAGCGATCGCCTCGGGCGCGGGCGGTGCGGGCGGCGCGGCGGCACTGCTCGCGCTCTGGGGCGCGGCGGGCATCGCGCTCACCGCGTGGGCCGTCGCCAGGGATCGCAGGGCATAGTGCGAGTGGGCGGGCGCGAACTTCGTGCCCGCCCTAACCCTTGTGCACCTGGGCGGGTTGCCAGCCGCCGTTGCCTCCAACGGCACGCTCGATCGCGCGCTCGTAGTTCTCCTTGACGATGTCATAGTGTGCCCACGAGTCGACCGCGCTCACGCTCGGCAACGCCCGAAGTTCTTCTGTCGCGCGTAACAGGTGTGCTGCCGAGGGGCCCTCGATCGTGGCGACGTAGTCGAAGCGGCCGTGCGTGCGTGCCGCGAAGTCGACGTCGGGGGAGCGCAGCAGAAACTCGCGGATGGGTGCCGAGTCGCCGCGAGCTGAGATTCCGAGCCCAATTGCGATGCGAGAGCGCGTGAGCTGCCCGGAGGTGATCGCGGAAATGCGGATCACTCCGGCTTCAACGAGCCTGTTCACGCGTGCCCTCACCGACGAGGGCGAGAGGTGGACCGCGTCTCCCAGCGCGCGGAAGCTCATGCGCCCGTCGCGCTGGAGGAGCCTAATGAGTTCGGTGTCGAGTTCATCGATCGCGACGGGGCTCCTGCGATCTGCAACGAAGAATCCACTCAGCACATCGACGTAGGTTGTCACGAGCAGCGAGCGCACCCCCGGGATTGCCCGCACCGCGTCGAGTACATCGTGCAACTCAGTTGAGTCGCGATGGCGCGACTCAAACACGAGTGGCATGCTGCCGCTCGTGAGCGATACGAACACGCTGTTGGGCAGCGCGGCAATGCGCTCCGCCACGGGCCGGAGCGGGCCGTCGACAGCGACTGCGGCGTGGGTGAGAACGTGATGGCCGGCAAAGTGAGGGTCGAGGGCCGCGACTACGCGCACCCCTTCCTGTTCGATGAGGCGACGCAGGCGCTGTGACGCGACGTCGCGTGAAACCTGAAGCGCCTCAGCGAGGTCGTGAATCGAGGCGCGACCGTCCTCTTGGAGTGAGCGGATGAGGAGCGTATCCAGTGCATCGAAACCTGGCTCGCGCGACTGTAGGCGCCTGCTCGATGGGGGCTGGGTCATACCGCGATCCTCTCTCAGGGAGCGTGCCGGTAACGCGCCGCCCGGCGTGCCAGAGGCGAGGCCGCTGGCGTTGTCAACGATACGCGGGATTGCGAGCAAAAGTAAGCAAAAGTTTGGCAGAGAGTCGCAAGCACCGGCCGTCATTGCAATATGTGGTTCCAAAGTGTCGTAAAACGAGCGCATTAGCGACGCCTTGCTACCGTTTCGCGGATGCAATCCTCAGCGATTGGCCCTACAGTTCAAGGTGCGCGCCGCACCCTCGGTGCCCGCGGCGCACCCAGTCGAGCAAGGGAGCTTTGCATGTCATCGTCCACAGCCAGCGCGCCGGCATTCACTCACAAGCGTGCGCTCCGATCCGGCTTTGCGGCCATGGTCGGCACCACAATTGAGTGGTACGACTTCTACGTCTACGCCACGGCCGCCGCGATCGTCTTCCCCGTCGTGTTCTTCCCCGAGCTCGACCGCGGCATGGCGACGCTCGCCTCGTTCGGCACCTACGCGGTCGCGTTCTTCGCCCGCCCCCTCGGCGGCATCATCTTCGGGCATATCGGCGACAAGATTGGCCGCAAGCCCGCACTCACCATCACTCTCCTGCTCATGGGTATCGCCACGACACTCGTTGGCGTGCTGCCCGACTACAACACGATCGGCATCATGGGCCCGATCCTGCTCATCGTGCTGCGTATCGCGCAGGGCCTCGCCGTCGGAGGCGAGTGGGGCGGTGCAAGCCTCATGTCGGTGGAGAGCGCGCCAGAGAAGTATAAGAACTTCTACGGCGGTTTCACACAGATCGGCAACCCGCTCGGCGCACTCATGTCGTCGGGAGCCTTCTGGATCCTCGCGCTCATGGGCGACGATGTGCTGTACACATGGGGCTGGCGTGTGCCCTTCCTCTTCTCGATCGTGCTGATCTTCGTCGGCCTGTGGGTGCGCTACCGCGTTGAAGAGACGCCTGTCTTCGAGGAGAAGGTCGGCGGCCAGCAGCAGTCAACCCCGCTGTTCTTCGCACTGCGAAACAACTGGTGGCCGATCCTGCTCGGTTTCTGCATCGTCGCGATCTCGTCGGGCGGCTACGTCGTTGCGACGACGTTCGTGCAGAGCTACGCGACAAGCCCCGAAGTTGGGCTCTCTCCCGAGGTCATACTCGGCGCGATGACCATTGCAGCCCTCGTCGAGGCGATCGTGACGTTGCCGCTCGCGCTGCTCGGCGACAAGATTGGCGGCAAGTGGGTCATGTACATCGGCATCATCGGCTCGTTCGCCGCTGTCGTGCCGCTCGTGATCTTCATCGAGGGCCACAACGTTGCGATGATCTACCTCTTCGTCTCCGTCGTGCGCCTCGCCCTCAGCGGGGCGTGGGCTCCGCTCTCCACGATCATGACCCAGATGTTCCGCCCGCAGGCCCGCTACACGTCCATGTCGCTCTCCTACGGGGTCGGCGCAGCGGTGTGGGGCGGACTCTCACCGGCGATTGCCACGGCTCTGCTCGCTGCCACCGGTAGCTTCTGGTCGGTGATCGCGTTCTATGGCCTGCTCGCCGCGGTCGCCCTCTTCGGCGTGTTCTTCGCGCCGCAGCACTCCGACTCCGCTCCGGTCACCGGATCCTTCCGGCCCCGGCTCGACACCACCGCAGTTCCCACCATCGAAGGAAAGTAAGCACCATGCGCTCGCTCGCCACCTATGACGCACGCAACTCGGCCCCGACGATTGTCACCGCCGAACGAATTCTCACGGTCGACGACAGCCGACCTGAGGCCGAGGCCATGCTGACCTCAGGGGGAATGATCCTCGCGGTTGGCACGCTCGCCGAGTGCGAGCAGGCGGCTGTCAGCGCCGGGCTTTCCCCCGTGCGCGTCGACCACCCCGAAGCCACGATCGTTCCCGGCTTCGTTGACGCGCACGCCCACCCGCTGATGTACGGGCAGCTGCTCACCTGGGTAGACATCACGCCGGCGAAGGCGGCCAGCATCCCCGTGATCGTCGAACTCATGCGCGAGGCCGCGAAGCAGCTTCCCGCCGGCGTCCCGCTGCGCGGCTTCGGCTACGAGCAGCGAAACCTCGCCGAGCAGCGCCACCCAACCAGGCACGAGCTTGACCAGATTGCCACCGATCGCGAGGTGTACATCATGAACGCCTCCGGCCACGGCGGCGTAGTGAACACGTTCACGTTCGAGAAGTTCGGTGTGACGAAAGACACCCCGAACCCCGAGGGCGGCGAGTTCTTCCGCGACGCCGAGGGCGAGCTCACTGGCGAACTGTCAGATGCGGCATGCAACGTGTTGACGGGCCTGCACGGCGTCAAGGTCGGCCACCACGGCCCGAACTTCCACCTCGGCGATGAGCCCGCCGAGCACCAGCGTCAGCTCGACCTCGTGCAGCGGGAGTTTCTGCGCGGGGGCGTCACCGCTATCGGCGACGCCCAGGTTTCGAAGCGGGAATTCGCGGCTTACCTTGAGATGGCTGACCGCGGCGCGCTCGACATGCGCGTCTCCATGTACTTCCTCTCCCACCTCCTCGACCAGGTCGTCGACCTCGGGCTCACGGGCCCCTTCGGCAACGCGTTCCTCTCTGCCGCTGGCATCAAGCTCTACGCCGACGGCACGCTCGGCGGGTGGACAGCGTACTTCCCCGACGGCTACCTCGGCGACCCCTGCCGCACAGGCCAGCTCTACCACGAGCCGCGCGAGTACACCGAGCTCGTGCGGAAGGCGCACGGCTTCGGGCTGCAGACCGCGACGCACGCGCAGTCGCCGATCGCGATCAAGATGGTCGTCGACGCGATCGAGCAGGCGCTCGCGGATCGCCCCGACGCTGACGCCCGCCACCGCATCGAGCACTGTGGCCTCCCGACCCCCGAGGAGATCGAGCGCATGGCGCAGCTCGGCATCCGGCCGGTCAATCAGACGCAGCACTACTACAACTGGGGCGAGGGCGTCGAGCAGGCCATCGGCACCCCGGGTGAGCGGTTCAACCCGCTCGGCGAGTTCCGTGACGCGGGCGTGCCGATCACCATCTCCTCCGACGCGCCAGTGGCAGAGCCCCGCCCGCTTGAGGCGATCCAGGCGGCCGTGACCCGTGTCACCCGTCGCGGCCACAAGCTCGGCGAAGACTCGCTGCGCATCACCGCATCAGAGGCGCTTCGCGGCCACACCCTTGAGGGGGCGAAGACGCTCGGGCGCGAGGCCGAGTTCGGCTCACTCGAGGCCGGCAAGCGCGCTGACTACGTGGTGCTCGGGCAGAACCCGCTCGACATCGATGGCGCTGACATCGCCCAGATCCCCGTCATCGAGACCTGGGTTGACGGCTCGCTGAAGTTCCGCGCAGAGGGAGAGTAACCATGGCTGAGACCACCACCGCGAAGCGGACCACCGGCTGGCTCGTCATCGAGACGATCAAGAACTACGGTGTTGATGCGGTGTTCGGCATCCCGGGCACCCACAACCTCGAGTTCTACCGGCCGCTCGCCGAGTTTGGCATTCGCGCCGTCACCTCCCGCCACGAGCAGGGCGCGGGCTACGCGGCCGACGGCTGGTCGCTGCAGACGGGCAAGCCAGGCGTCGTGATCACTACGAGCGGCCCCGGCCTCCTCAACGCACTCAGCGCCGCCGGCACCGCCTACGCCGAGTCACGGCCGATGATCATCCTCGCGCCGGGCCCTGCCCGCGGCAAGGAGTTCGCCGACGTGGGAACCCTGCACGAGACGAAGGATCAGCTGAGCGCTGCGGCGGCAATCGTGGAGCGCGCAACTCGCGTGCAGACCGCCCGAGAGGCGGTAACCGCCGTCCACGAGGCCTTCGAGCTCTTCGCGACGACGCGACCGCGGCCCGTCTACATCGAGGTGCCCCTCGACCTCCTCGAGGAAGAGATCGGCGAGGAGGTTGCGCCAGCGGAGCTTGCCGCGCGTACCTTCGCGTCGGTCCCGGCTCCTGACCCAACCCTGATCGCCGCGGCAGCCGCAGCGCTCGCCGCAGCGCAGGAACCCGTGATCCTCGCCGGCGGCGGGTCGCGCGGGGCGGTTGCCGAACTGCGACGCCTCGCTGAGCAGCTCGGCGCCCCCGTGGTGACAACGCTCAACGCGAAGGGCGTGCTTGACGAGACGCACCCGCTTGCTCTCGGTTCGAACCTGCGGCTCGCTGCGGCCAGGAACCGTGCCCGCGACGCTGACGTGCTCCTCGTCGTCGGCGCCAAGCTCGGCGAGGCCGAGCTCTGGGTCGACGCCCTCGAGGCTCGCGGCCAAGTTGTACGCATTGACCTGCTCGAGTCGCAGATCCACAAGAACCAGCAGGCAGACATCGGGATCGTTGCAGACGCGGCGCGAGCGGTTGCAGCGATCAGTGATGCACTCGAGGCGGAGCACCCGGTGCCGCGCGACGCGGCCGCGTCCGTCGCGGCAACCAGGGAAGCCGTGCGGGCGGAGTCGGCAGAACTCGACCCTGTCAACACCGCGCTCGGGGAGCTGATCGCGCAGGCACTGCCAGAGAACGCGATCGTGTCGACCGACTCCTCCCAGATCGCCTACTGGGGGCTGCTCAACGCGCTCACTGCGCGCCTACCGAACTCGACACCATACATGGGCACCTACGCCACCCTCGGCTACGGGCTGCCCGCAGCAATCGGATCGCGCATCGCGTCACCCGAGCGCCCCGCGTTCACTGTGCTCGGAGACGGTGCGCTGATGTTCTCCATGCAGGAGTTCATTACGGTCGTTGAGCAGGGGATCGATGTCACCGTGATCGTTGTCGACAACGGCGGCTACGCGGAGATCAAACAGAACGAAGCCGACGCGGGCATCGCGCCCGTCGGTGTGGTGCTTACGCAGCCCGACTGGGCTGCCGTTGCCACAGCGTTCGGCGGCGCAGGGCACCGCGTCACCAACGCCGCCGAGCTCGCCACCGCGGTCGACGCGGCGCTGTCGCGCGGCGGACTCCAGCTCATCCACCTGCAACAGGATGCCTTCGACCTGGGAAGCGGGCTCGCAGCATGAGCAGGATCGCCGTCTACACCGACACGGATGACACCGACGTCTCGGCAGGTGTGAGTCTTCTTGAGGCCGCCGGCTACGAGGTGCGGGTACTCGAGACGCGCGAACCAGCGGCCATTATCGACGGCGCCCGCGACGCCGAGGTTTTGCTGCTCGGTTACGCCCCCATCACGCGCGAAATCATCGAGGCACTGCCGAATCTCAAGCTCATCGCGCTCATGTCGATGGGATTCGACTTCGTCGACATCGACGCGGCGACCGAGCACGGAATCTGGGTGACAAACGTGCCAGGAGCCGCGACGGAAGAGGTCGCGACGCACGCGCTCGCCCTGCTGCTCCACGCGACCAGACAACTGCCGTTCTACACCGCCTCCGCAACCCCCGAACGCTGGAACGAACGCGCCGCCACCGCGCCTCCCAGGCTCAGCGAGCTGCAGTTGGGGATCGTCGGCCTCGGCAAGATAGGGCGCGAGTTTGCGCGCGTAGCGGGCCCACTCTTTGGTGGCATTGTCGGCTATGACCCGTTCCTCCCGGACTCCGACGAGACACGGGCGCAGCTTGCGGAACTCGGCATCCGTCGCGCCGAGCTCGCCGAGGTGCGCGACACCGCTCACGTGCTCTCCCTGCACCTCCCGCTCACCCCGGACACAGAGCGCATGGTCAATGCCGAGTTCATTCAGAACATGCCAGCTGGCGCCGTGCTGCTCAACGTCTCACGTGGGGGTCTCGTCGACAGCCGGGCGCTCGCCGCAGCTCTCGACGCGGGCCAGCTCTCGGCCGCAGCGCTTGACGTGCTCGACCAAGAGCCTCCCAGCGCCGGGCACCCGCTCCTGGAACGGGATGACGTCGTACTCAGCCCACACATCGCCTACTTCTCGTCGTTCACCGAGGCCGAGTATGTGCGAGTGCAGGCAGCAAACGCTGTGACATTCGCTGCGACCGGCCGACCCGAATCCCCAGTGAACACGCCTGCGTAAGCAGACCCCCGAATCTCTTGACTCACCCGAAAGGACCAACCGTGACCGCACTCACCGCCGAAGCCAAGCGCACCGCGCAAGCCTGGATCGACGAACACCTCACCGAGCTCACCGAGTGGCACACTCATATCTGGGAGCTCGCCGAGCCAGCCTGGCGCGAGTACCGTTCGCAGGAGTGGTACGTCACCCGCCTTCGCGAGGAAGGCTTTGAGGTCGAGGACGGGTCGGCCGGGATGCCGACCGCGTTCAGCGCGACATGGTCGAACGGCGAGGGCCCGACGCTGCTCACCTATGCGGAGTACGACGCCGTGCCCGGCAATAGCCAGGCTGCCACCACCTCGGAGGCCCCGCGCGAGGGCCTCAGCCGCTTCGCGCCCGGCCACACCGACCCGCACTCGGCGCTCGGCATTTCGACGCTCGCGGGTGTGCTGGCGACGAAGCACGCGATGGCCGTGCACGGCATCGGTGGCACACTCAAGTACACGGGTGAACCCGCCGAGAAGATGCACGGCTCAAAGGTCGTGCACGGGCTGCGCGGCTACTACGACGATGCCGACGCGATCGTCTCGTTCCACCCCTTCTACATGCTCCCC
>JAGNOB010000408.1 GCA_017990305.1 Leucobacter sp. | reverse complement strand
CAGGCATGTTCTGCGGGCCGGTAACCATTGCGTTGTAGATGTGCGTCGGCTCGACACCGGTCAGCGGGGGAGCCCACTTGCCCTGAGTCAGCGCGCCACCTGCGCCAGCAACGTTGTGGCACATTGCACAGTTGATACGGAACAGCTCTCCGCCACGTGCCGCGTCACCTTCGCCAGCGAGGTGCTGTGCGTCGGGGAGTGCGGGTCCGGGGGCGAGCGATGCAACGTACGCAGCCATCTGGAGCGTCTGCTCTTCGGTGAACTGTGCCGGCTTCACCATGCCCTGGGGGCCCTGGAAAGCGAGCGGCATACGACCGGTGCCGACCTGGAAGTGCACGGAAGCTGCGCCAACGCCGATGAGCGATGGGCCGTCTTCGCCACTACCTTCTGCACCCATGCCGTGGCAGGTTGCGCAGTTGGCGGCGAACAGCTTCTCGCCTTCCTTGATGACAGCAGGTGAGGTGAGGTCCACCTCAGCGGTGGCGGAAGTCGTGCTGATGCCTGCGTAGGCAGCACCGGTCACGACGAGCCCAACCGCAAGCAGTGCTGCGGTGGCAAGCGGGTGACGACGCCCGGTCTTTGCGGAGTTCTTCTTGGCGCGAGCCATGATGTCTATTGCTCCTGACTCTACTTAATGACGTAGATGATGTAGAAGAGGATGATCCAAACGATGTCAACGAAGTGCCAGTAGTAGGACACGACGATGGCAGTCGTTTCCTCCTTGTGCGTGAAGTTCTTCACCGCGTAGATGCGGCCGATCACGAGGAGGAAGGCAAAGAGGCCGAGTGTCACGTGGATTCCGTGGAAGCCAGTCGTGAGGTAGAACGCCGAGCCGTATGGATCGCTCGCAAGCGTGACGCCCTCGGAGACGAAGACCGCGTACTCGTACGACTGCCCGGCTACGAAGATGGCACCCATGAAGAACGTAAGGAAGAACCATTCAACGGTTCCCCACTTGGCTGGGCTCCACCCGGTGCGCCGCGGCTGCATCCGCTCAGCGGCGAAAACGCCTGCCTGTGCGGTGAACGAGGAGAGCACCAGGATGGACGTGTTGATAAGCGCAAAGGTGAAGTTGTGCTTCGAGGTCTGTTCGGCCCACAACTCTGGGTTCATGGCCCGAAGCGTGAAGTAAATCGCGAACAGGCCAGCGAAGAACATGACCTCGCTGCCGAGCCACACGATCGTGCCTACGGCGACGCCGTTCGGTCGCTTCACCGCGGGCACGGCTGACTTGGTATTCATAGTGGTCGTTGTCACCCTTCCATTATGGCTGAAAGTTTGGTGTGGATTTTCACTGATGCTCGGCGCGCCGAATAATCTGTGCAAAATACCGTTACAGCCTACCCCGCTTGCTCTCATTCATGGACCACTTCGCCCGGGGCGCGGCGTGTCGTCACTAGGATTGTCTCATGACTGAAGACCGGACTTGGCCAGCAATTCTTTCGACCCTTCTCGCGGGGGAGGATCTCAGTGTTTCCCAGGCGGAGTGGGCGATGGCCCGTTTCATGACCGGCGAAGCGACCGACGCACAGATTGGCGGATTCCTCGTTGCGCTGCAGTCCAAGGGGGTTTCCGTCGAGGAAGTGATCGGGTTCCGTGATGCGATTCTCGACGAAGCCGCCCCGATCAAACTGCCCATTATGTCTCTCGATATTGTGGGAACAGGGGGAGACCGCTTTGGAACGGTCAATATTTCCTCCATGGCGTCGATTGTCGCCGCTGCGGCCGGTACACCCGTTGTGAAGCACGGCAACAAGGCCGCGAGTAGTTTGTCGGGATCTTCCGACGTATTCACCTCGCTCGGAATCAATCTGCAGCTCGATGCGGACCAACTTGCTCAGTCGTTCGAGCGAGCGGGAATCGCCTTTGTGCACGCCTCGCGCTTTCTTCAAGGCTTCAAGCATGTCGCGGCCCCTCGCGCAGAATTGGGTATCCCCACGGTCTTTAATTTCCTCGGGCCGCTGTGCAACCCGGTACGTCCCGAAGCGTCTGCTGTCGGCGTGGCGGATCTCGACCGGGTACCCATCTTTGTCGGTGTGTTCCGCCTGCGGGGGGCGTCCGCGCTCGTGTTCCGCGGTGACGACGGGCTCGACGAACTGACGACCACAGGACACTCGCGAATTTGGGAAGTCAGTAGGGGAGGGCTGACGGAACACGACCTTGAACCGCGCGATCTCGGAATCCCGCGCGCCGATATTTCTTCGCTTATCGGCGGAACTCCCGAAGAAAATGCAGATGTCGTTCGGCGTGTCCTCGGCGGTGAAAAGGGTCCCGTGCGTGACATCGTCCTGCTGAACGCCGCGGCAGGTCTCGTTGCCTACGACATTGCGGCGCAGCCGGAGTCGGTTGAGCGCCCCCTGCTCTCCCGGCTACGCGAGAAACTCGAGCTCGCCGAGTCGGTCATTGATTCTGGCGCTGCCGAGGCGAAACTGCAGTCCTGGGTGGATGCAACTCAGGCTGCCGGATCGAGGGGCTGAGCGAGCGTTCCGGGCTTATGCGCGTCGTGCAGCTGCGATAAAGCCTGAGATGAGCTCCAGGCTCTTCTCGCCCGGCGCGGACTCGACACCACTCGACACATCGACCCCGCCGGGCCGCGCTGCGTGGATGGCATCTGCGACATTTTCTGGAGAGAGGCCACCTGCCAGGATCCAGTCTGTGCCGAGTTCCGCGCGCTCGATGAGTTCTAGATCCCAAGGCTCGCCCGACCCCGCCACCGCGCTGTCGACAAGAAGCCGTTCCTCGGCGTAGTCGCCGGCCGTAAGGCCCGGCTCGTTCGTGAGGCTCGCCGCTCGCCACACCCT
>JAGNOB010000407.1 GCA_017990305.1 Leucobacter sp. | reverse complement strand
ATCATCATCGAGCGCGCCCAGGTCAGTCTCGATCTCGGCAAAGATGTTCTTCAAGCTGCGTGGCAGTGGTCGCACATCCCGGCCGGTTGCGAAAGACAGGCCGATCGGGTGGCCGGGTGTCGGGTACGGGTCTTGCCCCACGATGAGCACCCGAACATCACCAAGTGGCCGCTCGAACGCACGAAAGATAAGGTCGGGCGCCGGGAGCACCTGCTCCCCCGCGGCGCGTTCAGATTCGAGGAATGCTGAGAGCTTCGCGAGGGTCCGATCTATCGTCTTGTTCGGTGAGTGCACAGCCGTACCCTCACCGGCAGCGTCAACGGCGGCGAGCGCTTGCGCCCAGTCCTCGGCGACGCGCCCTTCCGCAACGAGGCTCGCAAGCGTTGTTGGCAGCTCGGTCCCGGCGCTCCCAGTGCTCCCGGCGATCACGGGGCGAAGTGCATCGTCCGACCCCACTCGTGACACCTGCGCCCTACGGCTTCGCAGCGAGTGGGCCGCGGTGCGTGTGGAACACGCTTGACTGCGCTACTGGGCGCAGCACGATGAGATCCTGGTTCACGTGCGGTGGCTGTTCAAAGGCCCCGACGAGCACGCGCGCAACATCCGCTGCGGTGAGCGGGGTGACGTTTGCGTACGGAACCGCGGCTGCCTCGGCGTCGCCGCGCAGCCGGTTCAGGGTGAACTCCTCCGTGTGCACGAGGCCGGGGGCGAGCTCCATGACACGGATCGGCTCGCCCGCGAGCTCGAGCCTGAGTACCTCGGTTACGGCATGCGCGGCGTACTTTGCCGCGTTGTATCCGCCACCGCCTGGGTAGGAAGCAAGCCCTGCGGTCGAGGTGAGGTTGAGGATCGACGCCCAGCCGTGGCCGGCGTCGACACCAGCACCGACACCAGCACCAGCACCGATACCAGCACCGCCACCAGTCGTCGCCTCGCGGAGCACGGGCAGGAGTGCCGCGGTCACGTTGCGTAGACCGATGACATTGACCTCGAACATCTGCCGCCAGTCGTCGTTCAGTGCGGTCTCGACTGGGTCGGCTCCGAGGGCTCCGCCAGCGTTGTTCACCAGCCCCGATGCGCCGCCAGTGTCGCGTACTTCCTCAGCCATCCGAGCAACCTGCTGCTCGTCGGTGACGTCACACTGAATCACGTGCGCGCCAGTTTGCTGCGCGAGCACCTCAAGTTTGTCGAGGCGCCTGGCGACTGCGACAGTCTCCCAGCCGAGCTCGGCAAAGCGGCGCACCGTTGCTGCCCCGATCCCTGAGCTTGCTCCTGTTACGACTACTCGTTTCGTCATCGTCACTCCTGTTCATTACGCCCGCCTTCTGGCGCCCTACCGGCGGCCCGCTCTGGCCGCGCACGCTTCGAGCCTAACGCGCAACATTACGGTTCGTGTCGCCCGCAATTGCGCGAACCGGCCCCGCTTCCATACGCTCGTATCAACACCACACCGAACTCACACCGAGCATCGAACTCACATCGAGCATCGAACACTGAACCTCCGGGAGCACACAATGACTGACAAGACCGCATGGGGCTTTGAGACCAAGCAGATCCACGCTGGCCAGGAGCCTGACCCGGTGACCGGAGCGCGTGCGCTCCCGATCCATCAGACAACCGCGTACGTGTTCGAGAGCACCGAGCAGGCAGCGAATCGTTTCTCGCTTGCCGAGTTCGGCCCGATCTACACGCGTATCACGAACCCGACGCAGGGCGTTGCTGAGGATCGCCTGGCGGCCCTCGAGGGTGGCACCGCGGCTCTCCTGCTGTCGAGCGGTCAGGCTGCTTCGACGTTTGCTGTGCTAAACATCGCGAACGCGGGCGACCACATTGTTTCGTCCGCGGCGATCTACGGTGGCACCTACAACCTGTTCAAGTATTCGCTCGCGAAGCTCGGCATCGAGGTGACCTTCGTTGAGGATCAGGACGATCCCGCGGCCTGGCAGCGCGCCGTTCGCCCGAACACGAAGCTGTTCTTCGCCGAGTCAATCGCGAACCCGCGCACGAAGATTCTCGATATCCGCGCCGTCGCCGATGTCGCACACGAGAACAACCTGCCGCTCATCATCGACAACACTGTCGCGAGCCCCTTCCTCATCCGCCCGTTCGAGCATGGTGCGGACATCGTTGTGCACTCGGTCACGAAGTTCCTCGGTGGCCACGGCACGACCCTCGGCGGCGCGATCATCGACGGCGGCACGTTCCCGTGGTCGCAGCACGTCGACAAGTTCCCGGGCCTCACCGAGCCCGACCCCTCCTACAACGGTGTGAGCTACACGGGAGCTGTCGGCGACGGCATCGCCTACGTCATCAAGGCGCGTGTGCAGTTGCTCCGCGACCTCGGCTCGGCGATCGCTCCCCAGAGTGCCTGGCAGCTGTTGCAGGGCGTCGAAACGCTGTCACTGCGCATGGAGCGTCACACGCAGAATGCGCAGAGCGTCGCAGAGTGGCTCGATTCGCACGCAGACGTCGCAAGCGTCTACTACGCGGGCCTGCCGACCGACCCCAGCTACGCCGCAGCGAACACTTACGCGCCGAAGGGCGTCGGAGCGGTGCTCTCGTTCGAGCTCAAGGGCGGCGTCGAGGCCGGCAAGGCGTTCGTGAACAGTCTGGAGCTGTTCAGCCACGTCGCGAACATTGGTGACGTGCGCTCCCTCGTCATCCACCCTGCGTCGACGACGCACTCGCAGCTCACTCCCGAACAGCAGCTCTCAGGTGGCGTGACCCCCGGCCTCGTGCGCCTCTCGGTCGGGCTCGAGCACATCGACGACATCAAGGCTGATCTCGAGGTCGGCTTCGCGGCGGCC
>JAGNOB010000406.1 GCA_017990305.1 Leucobacter sp. | reverse complement strand
CAGCATGATCACTCTCGCCGCATTCGACATGGCTGGCACCACCGTGAACGACGGCGGCGCCGTCTACCGGGCGCTCGAGAACGCCGTCACAGAGACCGGGGTCGCGGTCACACCCGAAAACCTCCAGACCTGGATGGGCGTGGAGAAGCGAGAAGCAATCACCGCGCTCATCGAGCTCGGCGGCGGCGTCGCAGACGACGCTAAGGTCGCTGCAACGTTCGACCGCTTCCGGGTGCTCCTTGACGAGTACTACACCGCAGAGCCGCCAACCCCAATCGACGGGGTGCCTGCGGCGATCGCCGAACTGCAGGCGGCCGGCATCAAGGTGGCGCTCACCACCGGGTTCTCCCGCGATGTCGCCGAGAGCATCCTCAGCGGCCTCGGCTGGACGGTGTCGGCAGACGCCGACGCACCCGCGGGCTCGGGAGGAGTCCGCGTTGACGCCCTCTCCTGCGGTGACGATGTGGCAGCGGGCCGCCCCGCGCCGTTCATGATCCACCGCGTCATGGAGGCCACGGGCGTGACCAACGTCGCCGATGTTCTCGTGGCGGGCGATACCGCCGTCGACGTGCGCTCGGGCGTAAACTCGGGCGCCGCGATCTCGATCGGTGTGCTCAGCGGCAAGCTTGAGCGCGAGGGCTTCAGCGGCGAGCAGCCGACGGCGATCCTCGACTCGGTAGCTGCGATCCCAGCCTACTTGGGCCTCTAACCCCGCCCAGGGCCCCTAACCCCGAGCCCGAGCCCCGAGGCTGCTACCCCACCACCCCGCTCAAAGGACATGTCCTCAGCGAAGTAGGGTCTTTTCTGCTGCAGATTAGACCTCTTCTCGCTGAGGACATGTCCTTTGAGCGCTTGGGAGGGGAGGGAAGGGGGAGGGGGAGAGTGCAGGGGGCGCGGGCTGGCTATGCCGCGAGCGGCAGCAGCGCGCCGTGGCGGGCGGCCGTCACGAGGATCGGCAGGTGGTCCGAGGAGCCGCGTCCCAGCGTCTGCACGCGATCGATCTCGAAACCCGTCGAGGTAACGAAGTCGTAGTGGCCGCGGAACAGGAAGTAGCGGTTGTACGTGCGCTTGTCAGAATAGTTCGTGTCATAGCCCGACTCGAGCATCGTCGCGGTGAGACGATTCTGGAAGACGGGGTAGTTGTAGTCGCCCACCATGATTGTCGGCAGGCCCGGGCCGATGCCGCTGAGCTCGTCAATCGCGGTGCGGATCTGGGTGCGCCGCAGCGAGTTCAGCGCGGTGAGCGGGGCGGCGTGGAACGAGGCCGCGATGAAATCCGAGCCCGTCTCGCGATCGTGGATGCGTGCGCCGAGCAGTCGCTCGTGCGCAGGCGACAGCAGCCGGTCGTGCAGCGACTTCTTGAGCTGGAACGCGTGCGCCGAGCGCACCGCGAACCGCTCGGAGTCCACGTACATCGCGAGCCCGAGACGGTTCTTCTCGGTTGCGTGCACGAGTGAGAGCGAGCCAATGCGCGACGGCAGATTCACGGTCTCTGCCTCTTGCAGACAGAGCAGCTCGGCTCCGTGAGTGTCGACGAGGTCGGCAAGCTCACCGATGGCTCGGTTCTTTCGCAGGTTGTAACTAATCGTCTTCACCCGGCCTAGCATACGTCGCAAAGCCTATGGTTCAACCGTGTGCGTGGTTTCTGCAGTTTTTGTCAGGGAAGCCGCCTCAATCGCGAGGATTTCGCGTACAGCCCGCACAGCTGGGGCCTCGGCATTCGAGATTCGTGCTGCGGTGAAGATGGTTCGGTGCGGATCGCCGGGTAGGTCGACCATTCGTAGCCGCGATTCTGCGCGCACGAGCCCCGGCAGCAGCGTGACCGCATTGCCGGACTCGATGAGCCGCACGTGGGCCTGAAGGTCGGCCGTTTCGTAGCGGACGTCGGGTTCGAAGCCGGCGGTGCGACACGCCTGCTCGGCCCAGTGCCGAGAGGCCGCCCCGCGCGGCTCCATTACCCACGGTAGTTCTGCGGCGTCCTCCAGGCTGCGCACCTCGTCGAAGTCGGCCTCACCCGCGCCGAGCCGGGGCAGCGCGAGTTGGATCGGGTCGTGCGTGAGCGGTTCGCGGTCGAGTCCCGCGAACTGGGCTGTCGCGTGACCGGGGTATTGTTCGGCAACGACGAGGTCGAAGCCACGCACCCGCGTCTCGTGGAGGGCGGTCTCCGGTTCGTGCTGCACCATCTCGACGCGGAGGTTCGGGTAGTCGGTACGAAGTCGTCTGAGCACCTGCGGCATGATCGCGAGCACCGCGGTCTGGAAGACTGCGATCCGCAGGCGACCTGCGACCTCGCCGCGCACCCGGTGCACCGCCGTCTCCGCGTGTTCGAGGCCCGCGAGTAACTCTTCGGTCTCGGCGACGAGCGCCTGGGCTGCTGCAGTGAGCTCAAGGGTCCGTCCGGCGCGTCTGAGGAGTGGCGCCCCCACCTCTTTTTCGAGCAGCGCGAGCTGCTGCGAGACAGCTGACGGAGTGTAATTCAGGGCCTCCGCGACCTGCACAACTGTGCCGCGATGAGACAGCTCCCAGAGCAGTCGCAGGCGTTTCATTTCGAGCACACAGGCCCCCATTCGTTCATTAAGCCCTACTTCACATTATTGCTCAGAAAGCGTCGCTTTACTTCACGCTTGCGAGGATCCACACTTAGCTCATCGGGCAAAGGGCCGCTGCATCCGCGCGCGCCCGCACCCATGTACGAAAGGAACGCCGTTGTCTCAGGCAACCCCACGCCCCCAGGACCTCGCAGAAGAGTCCATCGCGCTCGCACGCAAGTGGATCACCGAAGCCGCCAGTATCCCGACTGACGCCTC
>JAGNOB010000405.1 GCA_017990305.1 Leucobacter sp. | reverse complement strand
ATCGACGAGATCTGCGCGAGGGCGGGTTTCACGCGCGGCGCGTTCTACTCGAACTTTCGCACGGTCGACGACGTATTCTTTGCCATGTACGAACGGAAAACCGCGGCCCTCCTCGAGAGCCTTCACAGGCATGCGGTGGCTCATCGTCCCACCGCTCTCGCGATCTGCCCGAGCGACGACACGCTCGAGGTGGCCGTCGACGCGCTGCTCGCGATAGTCCCCGCTGACGCCCAGTGGTACGCGTTGCGAGCGCTCTACGGGTTGCGTGCGGCGGCGGATCCGGCCCTGAGCCAGGTGCTGCGCGAGCATGGCGAGGCGTTCCAAGCGGGCTTCATCCCTGTCCTCATCCAGATCGCCGACGCGGTTGGCGGGGAGTTGAGGCCCAATGTCGAGGAGGCCGCCAGGGTCGTCACCGCAGCTCACGTTGGCTCCGTGCTGCAAGGGGCATTCGCCGACGATCCGGCCCAACTGCGCCGCGACACTGTCCTCGCCGCCCTCAGGGGCGTGCTCAGATCTGACTCTCCCGCAACTGCTCGACCGCCGCAGGAATAGTGCGCGCCACGTCGAGCGCGGTGATCGGTCTGCCAGCCGCGTATTCGGTGCGGCGCGGGTCGCCCGCTGCGATCCGCGCCGCGGAATCGTGGATGAGTGCTGCCGTGGCGCCAAGTTCTGCGAGCAGCGCCGGATCCTCGCGGACCGCTCCCGCATGGCTCGCAGCGAGCGCCCCGAGGATTCCGGCAAGTACGTCGCCGGTGCCCGCCGTCGCGAGCCACGGTGTCGCTGGCCCGACACGGAAGATCGAACCGTCGGGCGCCGCGGCAATCGTGACTGACCCCTTGAGGAGCACGGTGGCGTCGAGAGACCGTGCAAGCTCGGTCGCGGCCGTCGAATCTGCGGGAGGACGCCGCGCGCCGAGTGCCTCCCAGATGGACGCGAACTCACCGGCGTGCGGAGTTAGGACAACGGGTGCGGTGCGACAGCGCCCCGTCGCCCGGAGAATGCTGAGGTCGAGTGCGCCAGCGTCGATGACAATTGGGGCCGCGCCTTCCATAAGCGCCTTCAGCGCCGTCTGCTCGGCGACCGCACGCGACGAACCATCTGTGCCGCTGCCGATCAGCCACGCATCGCAGCGACCTGGCGCGTGCGACACGACAGTCTCTGGGCGCTGTGCGAGGACGGCAGCCGCGGGGGAGGGGAGCCCGAACGCTGGCTCGTCGTCACCGAGCTGCGGGAAGAACTGGACGAGTCCGATCCCCGTGCGCCACGCAGCCTCGGCTCCGAGCACGGCAGCGCCCGGGTACGCGGTGGAGCCAGTGCGGAGCCCAAGCACACCCCGCGAATATTTGTGTGCGCCACGGTCTGGGACAGTGAGGAACCGCGCTGCGCTTGCTGCTGTCAACGTTGACAGTTCTCCCATGGCACCCCTCATCTCTCGATGTGCCGAATTTGTGGGACAACGGCACGCCACCAGAGTAACCCGTGACTGTTCCGCGCCCTGTCAGGGTGGTTTCCCAGGCGAATTCGCCCGCGCCGTGACACAGTTAACCCTTCACCGCATCCGCTGTCGAACGAAAAGGTCCCCGTGAAGAAGCCCCTGAAAGTCACCCTCATCAGCTTGGGCACGGTCGTCGCGCTCGTCGGCGTGACCCTCGCGACGACATCGATAGCCAACGTGGTGCTCACCAACAAGGAGCTCGCAGACCTCGAGCCTTACGGTGAACTCGTCGAAGTAGATGGGAAGCGCATGAACATTGCGGTCTTCGGGGAGGGCGACGAGACCATCGTGCTGACACCCGGAGCTGGCACTGCTTCGCCTGTTGCCGACTTCGCTCCCGTGATCGCAGGTCTCGAGGACGACTACCGCATCATCGCTGTCGAACCGTTCGGCTACGGGCTCAGCGATCAGGCCGACACTCCCCGCACCACAGACAACATCGTGCGTGAAATCCACGAAGCAGTCTCATCGGTTGGCGTTGAAGAATATATTCTCATGGGGCACTCGATCACCGGAATTTACGGCATGAGGTACGCGAACACCTACCCCGACGAGGTGACAGCCTTCGTCGGTATCGACACCTCAGTTCCCGAGCAGCCGGGCATGGACGAGGTGCCTGGCATCATCGGAGCGGGCCCCGCACTGCGTGGGCTTGGCTTGCTGCGCGTCGTTACTGCACTCTCTGGAAGCCCGCTCGATGACAACCCGGCTTACTCAGATGTGGATCGCGAACGTCTTGAGGTGCTGACGATGCGCAACACGATGGGTCCGAGCTATCTTGACGAGGTCAATCACCTTGGTGAGAACTTCGCGGGGGCCGCGGGCGAGACGTTCCCGACGGACCTGCCACTGCTGCTCATGTACCAGGCGAACAACCCAGACTTTCCGACCTGGAACGCGATGCACGAGGCGCAGGCGGCGACCGTCGACCACGGCGTGACGCTCGAGGTCGACGCCGATCACTATTTGCACCACACGAAGAGTGCCGAGGTTGTCGCGGCAACGAAGGAGTTTCTCGCTGCGCTCCCCGCGGCTGGCTGATCGGGGCCGAAGCATTGCGCCCCAGACGGCCCCGGGCTATGGTCTTTCATCAAGGCCCGGGGCGTTCTTCCGAGCTCCGCACAATGACGTGAATGGAAAAGCAAGGTGTGCAATCGAACACGGTACAGCACAGTCAGTAGTCGCCTGGGGGTCGCTGGAACTGCGGTAGTCGCTCTCGCGTTCGGCCTCGCCTCGTGTGCGTCTTCGGGAGCTGATCCCCTCGCGGCTCTGCTCGCGCAGCCAGTATCTGCCGACGACACGCCCCCTACTGG
>JAGNOB010000042.1 GCA_017990305.1 Leucobacter sp. | reverse complement strand
CGGACCTCGACATCGCCGCCCTCGCGCAGCCAATCGTTGACGAGCTCGTCGCCGACGTCGATTGCACCGTTCACGTGGGCGCGGTGACGGGCGACGAGATGGTGTACATCATCCGCACCGACTCATCCAAGCCATACCGAATGCGGTCACGCGTTGGTCTCTCGATTCCAATGCACTCCACCGGCATGGGAAAGGCTGTCCTCGCGCACCGCAGCGCCGACGATGTTCGCGGCTACGCAGAGCGCACCGGCCTCCCCCGGCGCACAGACACAACCCTCACCGAGATAGACCCGCTGCTCGAGGAACTCGCTGGCGTGCGTGCCCGTGGGTACGCACTCGACCTTGGAGAGAACGAGGTTGGCACCGTTTGCGTCTCGGCCCCGATCTTCAATCACCGCGGGGAGCCCGCCTACGGGATCTCGATCTCCTCCATTGCTGTCGAGCACCCGGACACGTCCATCGAGCGATTCGCTCCACAGGCCGTCGCCGCTGCCACCGAGATCTCGCAGCTACTCGGAGCCCAACCCTCCTAGAAAAATCCCCAACAATTCTCCGAGCACGGAGTGTCGGTCAGGCGAGAACAGTACGCTAGAAAGATTGACGAAAGGGTGCTGATGGAGCGAAACAGCCAGGTGCCTGTGGGGTACGCCCCGCGCCCCCAGACCGCGAGCGAAAAGACACTCGCCGTTCTGGAGGCCGCGCTGTTGAACAGCCGCTTCACCGACATCGTTGAGGCAGCTCAGCTTCCCAAATCGACAGTCCACCGCATTCTCGCAATGCTCATCGCGGCTGGCTTCATCACCGGCGACGCTGATCACGGCTTCCGAGCAGGGGCCCGGTTTACTCACCTCGCCGGCCGCACGCTCACCGAGCTCGACGTCGTGAAACTCGCGCAGCCCATCATCGAAGATCTCGTCGCAGACACACAGTGCACTGTGCACCTCGCCGAGGTCGGCCCGGAGG
The DNA here is from genome assembly GCA_017990305.1 of Leucobacter sp. GTDB lineage: Bacteria > Actinomycetota > Actinomycetes > Actinomycetales > Microbacteriaceae > Leucobacter. The sequence continues at coordinate 7,913 of JAGNOB010000042.1, read as the reverse complement.
CCGTCGAGTTCGTGTTCGGCGCCGAGTCGCTCCGGCCGTACCGCGTGCGTTCACGCGTCGGCCTCTCCGCACCGCTGCACACCACCGGAGTTGGCAAAGCGGTGCTCGCTCAGCGCGACCTCACCCAGGTCCGGGAGTATGCAGAGCACACCGGACTCCCCGCACACACTGATGCGACGCTCACCGCCGTCGACGACCTCATCGAGGACCTCGGACGCGCAAGCAAGCGCGGCTACGCGCTCGGTCTCGGTGAGCATGAGGTTGGCACGGTGTGCGTTTCGGCGCCCATCTTCAACCACAGGGGCGAAACGGTGTACGGACTCGCGATTTCCTCACTTATCGTCTCCCACCCCGACGACGCAATCGAGCGGTTCGCGCAACAGGCTGTCAGCGCCGCGGCCGAGATCTCAGAACTCCTCGGCGCGCGGCGCTAGCTGATCGCTTCTGACCCTTCGGCGGTCATCGCGATCATGTGCACGCGCTCGCCGTGCACAAGCAGTCCCAGTCGTGCTTCTGTGCGCACGAGGCCGGCATGGAACGCGCTCGGAGGCTCAGCGACAGTGCGGAACCCACAGCGCTCGTAAAACGGCGCGTTCCAAGGAACATCGGCAAACGTGCGGAGTGTCACCGAGCGGAAGCCATGCTCTCTGGCGTCGGCGAGCACAGCGGTGACGAGCGCAGCCCCGATCCCCTGCCTGGCGTGCTCCGGGCGCACAGAAAGTTGCTCGAGGTGGAGGGTGTCCCCCACCTCAAGCATCCTGGCAAAGCCGAGGACCGTGGGGCCGTCGTGCGCTTCGAGCAGACGCTCACGGTAGCCGTGCTCGCCAGGGGCTGCGGCATTTTCGTCCCACGGAAGCACACCAAAGTATGCCCGGAAGAGCTCGTCCGCGGCCTGCTCGATCTCGCCGTGCACCGAGGGATCGAAGCTCGAAGCAGCCCGAATAGTGACAGCCACCCCGTGGTCTCGCCTAGTAGCCGGAGCCCGCAGCTGTGGCGGCGGAATCCCAACCTGCGACGATCGCTCCGGTCGCCGAGACGCCGAAGCGGGTGGCGCCCGCAGCCCACAGCTCGCGAGCAGTCTCAGCGTCACGGATGCCGCCCGAAGCCTTCACCCCGAGGCGACCACCGACGGTGTCGGCCATGATGCGGACCGCGTGCGCGCTCGCTCCACCCGCCGCATTGAAACCAGTAGAGGTCTTCACAAAGTCAGCACCGGCAGCTTCGGAAGCCCTGCAGCAGCCGACGATTTGCTCATCGGTGAGCGAGGCGCTCTCAATGATGACCTTCAACACGCTCTCCGGGCATGCTGCCCGCACCGTGCGGATCTCTGCCTCGAGCGCATCCCAGTCACCAGCGTGCACGAGCGCCGGGTTTACGACCATGTCGACCTCGTCTGCGCCATCAGCAACCGCCTGCGCCGCTTCGAAGGCCTTCACTTCAGCCTTGTGCACGCCGGAGGGGAACCCAACGACGGTCACGATTTCAAGGCCACGCTTGTCAACCGGCAGCAACGACGGGCTCACGCAGACGCGCTTCACGCCGAGCGCTGCCGCGTCGGTGAGGAACGCGTCGAGCTCTGCGGCGGTAGTCGGAGGAGCGAGGAGCGTATGGTCCGCGTTCGCGAGGAAGTGTTCGGTGGTCAATGCCGCAAGAGTCATAGCTTTGAGTCTAGATAGCCACAGTCGTCGGCGCGAGTTGGCGGGGCATACTCGCAGCAACACCCCACCAACGGGAGTGTCAGACTGTCGGCCCGACCCGAGTCACCCGCACGACTGGCTCACCCTCGAGCTCGGATTCGGCGAGATCAATCTCGCCCTCAATAGCCCAATCGCGGTCACCAGCAGGATCAAGGAGCACCTGGCGGAATTCCCAGACGCCCTGCTCCGCCATTGAACGGTCGAGGCTGAGCAGCCCCGCCGCACGCGCATCAGCGTCGACGAGAATTTCGTCATACTCCGTGAAATACCCATCGAGCGCATCGCGCCACTTCTGCACTCCGAAGCCGTGCGCAGCATCGAGCTCTTCCAGCTCGTCGTACTTTTCGAACGCTGCAGCTTGCACGCGCCTGAAGAGCGCGTTGCGCACCATCACGAGGAAGGCACGCTCGTTGGCGAGCAGCGAACGAGCTGGCGGAGGGCCGACAAGGGCCGCTTCGTCTGAGCCATGACGCGCGGCAAGCTCGGCTGCCACGTCAGGGTTTGAAAGCTCAGTCCACTCGTCGACGAGGCTCGAGTCGACCTGCCGCACGAGCTCCCCAAGCCAGTCAATAATCTCGTCAAGCTCATCGGTCTTGGCAGCCTCGGGCACCGTGCGCTCGAGTGCACGGTATGCGTCGCTCAGGTAGCGCAGCACACCGCCTTCTGAACGGCCGAGGCCGTAGTAGTTCACGAGATCCCGAAAACCGAATGCCCGCTCGATCATGTCGCGTACGACCGATTTCGGCCGCAACTCGTAGTCGCGCGCCCACGGCACTTCCTTCAGGTAGGCCTCAAAGGCCTCCCCGAGAAGCTCCTTCAGGGGCTGCGGGTGCGTGATCTCCTCGAGTAGCTCCATGCGCTCTTCGTACTCGATTCCGTCGGCCTTCATCTGGCCGATCGCTTCCCCGCGCGCCCGGTGTTCCTGCGCGCGGACGATCGCGCGCGGATCTTCAAGGGTGGCTTCGATGACGGAGATCGCGTCGAGCGCGTAGCTTGGCGACTCTGGCTCGAGCAGTTCGAGGGCCGCGAGCGCGAACGGCGACAGCGGCTGGTTGAGCGCAAAATTCGATTGCAGTTCAACGGTGAGCCGGAGCAGCCGGTGACCGCGCCCGTCGACGTAGTATTCGACAACGCCGCCGCGCACGAGCGTGCGGAAGATATCGATCGCGGTGCGGGCGTGCGCGAACTGCGCTGCGCGGGGTTCATGGCTGTCGAACACGAGCGTACGGAGCGTATCGAGCGCATCGCCCTCATACTCCTCACCGCGGCCGATAACGCCGAGCACCATCGCGTGCGTGATCCGCATGCGACTCACGAGCGGCTCCGGCGACGCGGCGACGAGTTTGTCGAGGGTCTGCTCGGTCCACGCGACGAACCCCTGAGGCGGCGACTTCTTCTTCGCCGGCTTCGCCTTCTTGCCACCCGTCGCCTTCGCCGCAGCTTTCGCGGCGGCGCGCACGTTTTCGACCTCGAACTCGGGGGCGAGCGCGATGACGTCTCCCTCGGTATCGAAGCCGGCTCGGCCAGCTCGGCCAGCGATCTGGTGGAACTCACGAGCCGACAGCCTGCGCATCTTCTGGCCGTCATACTTTGTGAGCGCGGTGATGACTACCGTGCGGATCGGCACGTTGATGCCGACGCCGAGCGTGTCCGTACCGCAGATGACTTTGAGGAGGCCTCGCTGCGCGAGCTGCTCGACGAGCCTGCGGTATTTCGGCAGCATGCCTGCGTGGTGCACGCCAATTCCGGAGCGCACGAGGCGAGAGAGTGTCTGCCCAAACCCGGCTGAGAACCGGAAGGCGCCGATCGCGTCCGCGATTTCGTCGCGGCCGGCGCGGTCAACGAGTTTCAGGCTCGACAGCGCCTGCGCTTGCTCAACAGCGTGCGACTGATTGAAGTGCACAAGGTAGGCAGGTGTCTCGCGATCCGCGACGAGCTGTTCGACGACCTCGTGCGTTGGAGCCACCGCGTACGTGAATTCGAGCGGCACGGGTCGTTCGACGCCGGTGACAAGCTCGGTGTCGCGGCCGGTGCGCCGGCTGAGGTCGTCGGCGAGCTCTGTGACGTCGCCGAGCGTCGCCGACATGAGTAGGAACTGCGCGTTCTCCATGAGTAGCAGCGGCACCTGCCACGCCCATCCACGGTCAGGATCTGCGTAGAAGTGGAACTCGTCCATGACGACCTGGGTGATGCCGTTCGCGTCGCGGTCGCGCAGTGCAAGGTTTGCGATGATCTCTGCAGTGCAGCAGATGATGGGCGCATCTGCGTTAATCGCAGTGTCGCCCGTAATCATGCCGACGCGATCGGCCCCGAACACCGCAACAAGCTCGAAGAACTTCTCACTCACGAGCGCTTTGATGGGCGCCGTGTAGGCAGTGCGGCGCCCCTCCGAGAGCGCGGCGAAGTGCGCGCCGAGCGCGACGAGCGACTTGCCCGTGCCTGTCGGGGTCGCAAGTACGACGTTCGACCCGAGAGCCATTCCGAGGATGGCCTCTTCCTGCGCCGGGTACAGCCGCAAGCCACGCTCTTCCCACGCCCACTCTTCGAACGTCGCGAACGTGTCGTCGGCCGACGGTGCACCGCCGGTACGAGCGGCCTCATCGAGTTGGCGCGCAAGACTCATCGCGTGTCCTTTCAGTTGGTGTGGGGTGCTGCCGCACCCAATGGAAAGTACACCCGGTTGGCAGCTCCATGTTATCTACCGGCCCTGCGGTGCGATGCGCCAAGACAGCCCCACCGCGCTCACCGCCCGTGGCCGGGAGGGTGCACCTGTCGCAGCGCCCCAACGGTGGCTCCGCTTCCTGGCCAAGAGCGCTTCTCCACTCGTTTCTATAGTAGGCGGTTTCACATTGACCCGGTGGCTGATCGGCGAGGCTTCGCTGCAATCCGCCTCACTGCGCGTCACGTTCTCAGGCCTTCAGCGAGCGCTGGTGCATGTCGATTTGGGTTGGCGAGGCCACAGCGTAGGCGTGTTCCCCAACACGTGAAAGGTTGAGGGGTTTCCTCCAAGAAGCGCGTGAATTTGTGAGCATTTGTGTGAGTATTCCGTGCGAATCACCCCCACCTCGGTTGACACTCACTGAGCGGTGGCGTAGACAGATGTGTCAGTTTCACTTCACTGTGCCGGTGGTTTTCTGTGTGGTGGACAGACTTGCGCCAACGAAACCCACCGCACTGATGGATGTCACACCACGGTGAACGTCACCGTGTTTCCGTGCGGCCCGCCGGAGCAGATACGAGCTCGGGGCCCGGAAGCAGCGCATCCTCTGAGACTCGGGCGATGCGCGGAGTGGAATCGAGACTGTTCGCTGTACAGCGGGCAGGGAAGGAATGCGCAGATGGCCGGAATACGACCACCGGAACCCACAACGAACACCACCCCGATCGACAACGCTCCCCTCCACAAAGCCCAAATCCGCTGGCCGGTACTCATCGGTTCGGGAGCGCTTATTGTGGGAATCGGCCTCTGGGCGATCCTCGCCCCCGACCAGGCGGCCCAGGTCATCGGTTCCGCCGTCGTGTGGGCCTCCGAAACCTTCGGTTGGTACTTCATCCTGACCGCCGGGATCGTAGTCACGTTCGTGCTGTACCTCGCGTTCTCAGCTCACGGCCGCACGAAACTCGGTCCAGACCATGCAAAACCTCAATACAACATGTTTACGTGGGCCGCCATGCTCTTCGCAGCGGGCATCGGCGTGGACCTCATGTTCTTCTCCGTCGCAGAGCCGGTCGTGCAGTACGTAAACCCACCCACCGGCGCCGGGGAGACCGTCGAGGCAGCGCGCCAGGCAATCGTCTGGACCCTATTCCACTATGGCCCCGTCGGATGGGCAATGTACGCGCTCATGGGCGGTGCTTTCGCTTACTTCGCCTACCGGCGAAACCTGCCGCTCAACATCCGCTCGCTGCTGACACCACTCTTCGGCAAGCGCATGGACGGCTGGGGTGGGCACACCTTCGACATCCTGGCCATCCTTGGCACAGTGTTTGGGCTCGCAACCACCCTCGGGATCGGCGTTGTGCAGCTCAGCTACGGGATGCACCTGCTGTTCGGCACCCCGGAGGGTGTTGCCGCCCAGATTTCCCTGATCGTGCTGGCCGTGGCAATCGCGACGATTTCCACAGTGTCTGGCGTGGACAAGGGTATTCGCCGTCTCTCCGAAGCCAACGTGGTCCTCGGCCTGATCCTGCTCGCGTGGATCGTCATCACCGGTGAGACGCGACGCCTTGTCGACGGTATCGTCATGAACATCGGCGACTTCGTCTCAAGCTTCCCCTCGATGCTGCTCGACACGATGGCGTGGGATCGCCCTGACGCCTGGATGCAGGCATGGACATTGTTCTTCTGGGCATGGTGGGTCGCCTGGGCCCCCTTCGTGGGGTTGTTCTTGGCCAGAATCTCGCGCGGCCGCACGCTCCGTCAGTTCATCGTCGGCGTGCTGGTGATCCCCTTCACGTTCATCATGATCTTCATCTCGATCCTCGGAAACTCCGCGCTTGAACTCGTGGTCGGCGGTGATGCCGCCTTCGCGGAGACCGCGATCTCCGCACCCGAGCGCGCTTTCTTCGACCTTCTGCAGCAGTACCCAGCGGCCCCGGCAGTGCTGGCGCTCGCGTTGATCACGGGCATGCTGTTCTATGTGACCTCGGCAGACTCCGGTGCCTACGTTCTCTCGAGCCTCTCATCGAAGATCGATGATCCTCGCCAGGAGCCAGCGAAGGGCCTGCGCGTGTTCTGGTCGCTGGCGACCGGGCTGCTCACACTGGCAATGCTGCTCGTCGGCGGAGTTCCCACGCTGCAGGCCGCGAACGTGGTGATTGGTTTGCCCGTGTCGATACTGCTCTACCTCGTCATGATGGGCCTCTTCCGCGCGTTGAAGACCGAGTCGCAACAGCAGGAGGGCTACATCGCGAGCATCCCTGGTCGCTTCGGGCAGACCGCCCGCGGCTGGCGAGACCGAGTTCGCCGTTCGACGAAGCATGCGAGTGCAGCTGAGGTAGGGGCATACATCTCTGAGACCGCAGAACCCGCGTTGCGGGAGGTGCTGGCGGAGATCCGTGACACTGGCATCGCCGGTGAGCTGGAGCGCGCCGAGTCACAGGTGCCCGGCGTTGACTCCCTGCTATTTACGGCCCTCTTCGGTGAGCGCGAAAGCTTCAGCTACCAGATCCACCCTGTACTGCACGAGCTCCCTGACTACGTCGCAGGCGGCGAGAACGGCGAGCGCCACTACTACCGCCTCGAGGTGTTCACGGCGTCAGGCTCGCACGGCTACGACGTCTTCGACTACAGCACTGAGCAGTTGATCGGGGACGTGCTGGGACACTTGGAGTCACACATCGAGTATCTGCGCATCTCCGAGGGCGGAAAAGACTCCTCGGTCGGCGCGGACGACGCGATCGTGACCGATTGGACAAGCGACTTTGAGGTGATCGAGCTTCCGGAGGAAACCCCGGAACATCGCGCCGCGGCAACGCCCGGCACGGACACCCCTCGTACGGAAACGGAGTAGGACGAATGGACGCAACTGCAGGCATGGCCACCCGAGACACGTCGCCGAGCGCGACCCTGTACATCGACGGGGCTTGGACAGCCCCCATCGACGGCGGGATCCGAGAGATCCACTGCCCGGCAGACGGCACGTTCGTAGGCCGCGTCGCCGAGGCCACTGAGGCCGACACCGTCCGCGCGATCGAAGCGGCACGCGCCGCGTTCGACCGCGGGGAATGGGCCGCGACTCCCGCTCGCGAGCGTGGAGACTTCCTGCTGCGCGTCGGGGCGACCCTGCGCGAGCGCACCGAGGTGTTTGCCCGCGCTGAGTCCTTTGACACAGGCAAACGGATCGAGGAGTCCCGGCAGGACATCAGCGATATCGCGAACTGCTTCGAATACTACGGTCGGATCGCGGCCGAGGACGCAGGGCGCGTGATCGACGCCGGCGATGCGAACGTACTGAGCCGCATGGAAGTCGAGCCGATCGGGGTGTGCGCCCTGATCACCCCTTGGAACTACCCGCTGCTGCAGACCTCGTGGAAGGTGGCCCCGGCACTCGCTGCTGGCAACAGCTTCGTGCTGAAGCCCGCAGAGCTCACCCCGCACACTGCGATCCTGATGATCCAGCTGCTCGAGGACCTTGGGCTCCCGAAGGGTGTCGCAAACCTCGTACTTGGCGCGGGCGCAACGTGCGGCAATCCGCTGTCGCTGCACCCTGACGT
>JAGNOB010000404.1 GCA_017990305.1 Leucobacter sp. | reverse complement strand
TATCCGGTCGTGAAGTGAGGGGACGCGGGCTCACCTCTTGAGCCTCCCTCGCGCGCATACATCACCCAGCATCCGTCCGCCGCGCGCGACCCGCGGAGCCGCTGGATTGCAAGCAACGCCAAGTCGCCGGATGGGCTTCCACGCAAAGCCGCGACATTTGGAATTGGTCGGTGGGGCAATTTCGTAGCACGCTGCACGCAAGGTTGCACGAGGCAAATCGCGGGACCATGAAATCAGTCGCGACCGCGTCCACGGACCCCGATCGCATTTCCGGTGCGATCGTGCTCCTGCGCGGCCAGCGGGTGCTGCTGGATCGCGATCTCGCGGCCCTGTACGGAGTAGAGACGCGTCGCCTCAACGAACAAGTGCGACGAAACCAGCAACGGTTTCCTGCCGATTTCATCTTCGAGGTCTCGGACGAAGAAGTCCGTAACTTGATGTCGCAATTTGCGACATCAAGATGGGGAGGCACCCGGAAACGACCGCTGGCGTTCACGGAGCATGGCGCCATCATGGCCGCTACGGTACTGAACAGCCCAGGTGCCGTGGAAATGAGCGTCTTTGTCGTGCGAGCTTTCGTGCAGTTTCGAACTGCGCTCTCATCGACTCGGGAGCTGGCCAAACGCCTGGGCGCCTTGGAAAGGCACGTGGCAACCAAGCTCACCGTGCACGACCGTGCGCTGACGAACCTCCTGAAGGCCATCCGTTCCCTGACTGAGTCGCCCGCGACCAGGAAAAGACCGATCGGATTCACAGCTGACCTGGACGGGAGTGAATGACACGCCCGCGTCCCTTCGGAGGGTCTGGCGCACTACGGGCTCACCTCTTGAGCCTCCCGCGCGCGTATAGTTCACCCAGCATCAAGAACGGAGCACGTGCTCCGGCCAACCTGCCAGCTCGGCAAGGTGGATCGCCATTTCGGCGGATGCGGCCCGACACCGGGCAACGAAGGAGCATCACATGGCTATCGTCCGTCCACGCGCGCGTGCCCGCCGCGCAGCTGCCCAACCCACCGCGCAGTTCCACCTCGCCGAGCTCGGCGTCTACGGCTTCGACCGCCACGAGACGACCATCCTCGCGTCCCTCGTCACCGAGGGCCCGCTGCTACTCGTCGGGCGCAGCGGCACCGGCAAGACGTTCCTGCTGAACACGCTGTCGGAAGCGCTCGGGCTCGAACACCGTCATTACAACGCGAGCCTGATCTCGTTCGACGACCTGGTCGGCTTTCCGTATCCCGACGAGGCGCACGCGACCGTGCGCTTCCTCGAGACGCCGGCCACGGTGTGGAGTGCGGAGTCAGTGCTGATCGACGAGATCTCGCGCTGCAAGCCCGAACACCAGAACCGCTTGTTCTCGCTGGTGCACGAGCGCCGATTGCAGGGCCTGCCGCTGAAGCGGCTCCGGTATCGCTGGGCCGCGATGAACCCGTGCACGTCGGACCAGGGCGGCACCGAGGATTACTCGGGCTCCGAGGCGCTCGACCCCGCGCTCGCCGATCGGTTCGCGCTGGTCGTCAATGCGGCCGACTGGAGCGAACTCACGGCCGAGCAGCAGGCGGCGATCGTGGCGCCGTCGGGGGAGGGCAAGGTGACGCCCGTGAACGAGTCGCTGCGCTCGTCGCTCGCGCAGTGGCGCGAACGGTTCGTCGAGCAGGCGAACGCGTGCCCGCCACAAGTGACCACCTACGTCACCACCGTGGTGAGCGCGCTGAACGGAGCCAGGGTCCGGATCTCGCCACGACGCGCGCGGCTGCTCGCGCGGAGCCTGGTCGCCGCGACCCTCGTTGCCGGTCGCGCCACGTCAAGCACGTTCAAGAGCGTGCTCGAGTGCAGCCTGCCGCACTCGACGTGGGGCCAGGCGGTCGAGTCCGCCGTCGTGGCGGCCGCGCACCGGGCGGGCTGGGAGGCGTCGCGTGAGACGGGCGAGGCCTGGATCCACGCGTTCCTGGCGGAGCAGTCGCTGCCGCGAAAGCTCGAGGTGCTGCTCGATCGCTGCACCGACCCGGACCACGGCTCGCAGGCCGTGGCGCAGCTGATCGCGAATGAGCGGCCGGATCGCGCCGCCGCGTTCGCGTTCGCCGTCTATCCGGCTGCGCTCGCGGGCAAGCTGCCGATCGGCGCCGAGGGCGTGAACGACCTGGCGAAGATCGCGGTGCCGCTGCTGGACGTCGAGGGCGAGATCTCGTGGCAGGAGCGCCTCAACGAGAAGGGCACCAGTCACCCGTCGATCGCCGAGATCGGCAAGGTGCTGGCGCCGTTGCAGGATGGGCGGCTCGTGCGGGCCCGGCAGTTCCTGCGGGCCTGCCTCGTGCGGGGCATCAGGCTGACGGCGGCGACGGTGCTCGAGCAGCAACTCGACGAATGCGTGAACCTGATCCGCGCGCGCGGGCTCGCGGGAGAACGGCCGTGAACGCCTGCGAACAGTGGACTCAGTATGCTGCGACGAAGCAGCGTGACCGCGAGCAGTGGGCGAACAGCGGCGGCCCGATGTCCCGCCGTCGGACGGAGCGGGTACTTGCGAGCCTGCTGCGGGACGAGGCCGTGCCGCTGCGCCTGCCGCGGGTGATCCGGGCCGGACTGCACTTCGGCGACATTGACCCCTTGCAGGCCGTGCTCCAGTCCCTCGCGCGCATCGGCCTCGACAATGCGGAGCTGCTGCGCTCGCGGTACGCCGCCCCTTCCGCCCCGCTGCTGGTGCGCGTGGTGCCGGCTGCGCGCTGGGGCGTGGCGGTGGGCCGGGCGTCGGACGACTCGATCCTCGAGCAGGCGCTGCTGCTCGGGCTGTGCACCGCGTTCCAGTACGACCCGGCTC
>JAGNOB010000403.1 GCA_017990305.1 Leucobacter sp. | reverse complement strand
CCGGCCAGGCTTCGTGACGCCGCGTTACCTCGGCGCTCGCGTCACCGGCGGCCCGGCGTGCATGATGAGGGCATGGCTGACTGTACGAAGGCACACGGCACCCCCGCGCACGACTCCCAGGCGAATCACGTCGGGCCGCCCACCGAGGCGCCGCGCTCGGCGGTGCCGCACACCGACTGGTCGGGGTTCGACTTCGAGACGAGGCAGGTGCACGCCGGCGAGTACCCCGACCTGAACACTGGCCTGCGCGTGCCGCCCATCGCGCTCTCCGCAGGCTACGTCTTCGACGACTTCGATGATCAGGTCGACCGCTTCGCAGGCCGCAGCATCGACCCGATCTATTCGCGCCAGGGCAACCCGACGAACTCGGTCGCTGAGGCCCGCCTGGCCTCGCTCGAGGGTGGTTCGGCCGCCGTCGCGGTCTCGAGCGGGCAGGCCGCGATTTCCTCTGCCCTGTTCACGCTCGCGCAGGGCGGCGACCACATCGTGTCTACCGCGTCGATCTATGGCGGCACGCGGATCCTGTTCGGCCGCAGCCTGAAGCGCTTCGGGATCGCGGTCGACTACGTGTGGGACGCCGACGACGATGCCGAGTGGGAGCGGGCGATCCGCCCGAACACGAAGGCGATCTACACGGAGACGATTCCGAACCCGCGCAACGACGTCACCGATCTCAGGCGCATCGCAGCGGTCGCCGCCCGCCACAACCTGCCGCTCGTTGTCGACAACACTGTCGGCACCCCCGCGCTCATCCGGCCGTTCGAGCACGGCGCGAGCATTGTCGTGCACTCGACGACGAAGTTTCTCACCGGGCACGGCGCCGCGGTCGGGGGCGCGATCGTCGACGGCGGCACCTTCGACTGGGAGGCCGCCGAGCGCGCTGGTCGCTCGTTTCCCCTGCTCACCGACGTGAAGCCCGGCCTCGGGTCGATGGTGGATCGCTTCGGGCCTGGTGCCTACGCCAGGGCGGCGAGAGAGGCCGTCGTCAACGACATTGGGCCGGCCCTGTCGCCCTTCAACGGGTTTCTGCTGCACCAGGGCATGGAGACGCTCTCGCTGCGGATGGAGCGACACGTGAACTCCTCGCTCGAGATCGCGGCGTGGCTCGCCGAGCACGAGGCGGTGGAGGCCGTGGACTACGCGGGGCTGCCGGGCTCGCCGCTGTTCGAGCTCGCTGCGCGCGACTACGGGCTCGCGGGCGGCACAGGCTCCGGCGCCCGCCCCGGCGCACGCACCGGCTCCGTGTTCGGGGTGAAGGTGCGCGGGGGAATCGACGGTGCGCGCGCCTTCGTGAACGGGCTTCGAGTGTTCTCACGCATGACGGGCATCGGCGATACCCGCTCGATGGTGATCCACCCCCTCACCTCAACCCACGCGACGTTCGCCCCCGAGATCAACGATCGACTCGGCATCACTCCTGGGCTGCTCCGGCTGTCGGTCGGGCTCGAGTCGCCTCGCGACCTCATCGCAGATCTCGACGCGGCACTCTCGCTGGTGTAGCTACCTCGCAGCGTCACGCCCTGGCAGCCACGCGCGACCGCGGGTCGGGGCGCGGACGGGCCGGCGCTCGACGATGCTCGACGATGCTGGACGATTGGTCGGGTAAACGCTTCGCACGGTCGGGCGCTGCGACCCGCACGCTGGGAGCGTAGGTATATGACCACAACAGCTCCGACTCCCGTCGTTCCTCCGCAGGGAGCGTCTCCCTCAAACCGCATGCCCTACGGGGCGCTTCTCACCCTCATGATGATGAGCTTCCTGCTCGTCACCAGCGAGTTTCTGCCGAACGGCGTTCTCACCGAAATGGCCGAGGGCCTCGGCATCACCACGGGGCAGGCGGGCCAGACCGTGAGTATCACGGCGCTCGCGGGGCTCATCGTCGCCCTCGCCATTGGCAGCCTCTTCCCGCGGATGGATCGCCGAACGCTGCTCGTCTGGATGGCGGTGCTCGGGGCGCTCTCAAACTTCATCGTCGCGCTCGCGCCTTCGTTCTGGATCATCCTGGTCGCCCGCTTCCTCCTCGGCGCGGCACTGAGCACCTTCTGGTCGATGTCGATCGCCGCGGCGTCGAGCGTTGTTGGCCCGGCGCGACTCGGCAGGGCGCTCATGTTCACCTCGGGCGGTGTGTCGCTCGCCACGGTGGCAGGCGTGCCCGTTGGCGTCATGCTCTCGAACGCGTTTGACTGGCGCGTCGGCTTCGCGATCATCGGGGTCGCGCTTGTGCTGCTCGCGGTCGCGCTGCGCTTCCTGCTGCCTCCGATCCCCGCCGCAACATCGAGCAGTTTCTCAGCCCTCGGTCGCGCGCTCCGCCACCCCGGCATGACTCTCGGTCTCAGCGGGCACGTGTTGGTCGTACTTGGCCACTTTGCCGCGTACACCTATATCCGTCTCGCGCTCGAGCGGGTGAGCGACTCGAGCGGCGCCCCCATCGACGCCGGAACCATCGTGCTGCTGCTCGTGCTCTTCGGCGGTGGCGGGCTCGTCGGAAATCTCATCATCGGGCTCGTCGTCGACCGCGCATTCCGCGTGCTCTCCGTTACCGCCCCACTCATCATCGCCGCGTCCGTGCTCATCGTGCTCACCGCTCCAGGCGCGCTCTGGGCGGTCGGCATCGCCGTCACCGTCTGGGGTGCCTTCTTCGCGTCATGGCTACTCATTGTGAACACGTGGACCGGGAACAAGCTCCCCGATCAGCTTGAAGCCGGCGGCAGCCTCGTCGTCGTCGGATTCCAGGCCGCGATCTTCCTCGCAGCGGCAGGCGGCGGAGCGCTCAGCGACCTTCTGGGTGTGCCGATTCTCTACTCGGGCGCG
>JAGNOB010000402.1 GCA_017990305.1 Leucobacter sp. | reverse complement strand
GGGAGCCCTGCGCGACGAATCGCGTGTACGGGATACAAAGCAAGAATTGGAGTGCCGTGGGCAAGAAGCTTGTCATCGTGGAGTCGCCGACAAAGGCGCGCACGATCGGTGGTTACCTCGGCGACGAATATCACGTCGTCGCATCCGTCGGCCACATTCGCGACCTCGCGGAACCCTCGGAACTCCCCGCTGAACTGAAGAAGGGCCCCTTCGGCAAGTTTGGCGTCGACGTTGAGGACGGCTTTACGCCCTACTACGTCGTCAATGACAACAAGAAGAAGACGGTTACCGAGCTCAAGCGGGCCCTGAAAGATGCGGACGAGCTGTGGCTCGCAACTGATGAGGACCGCGAGGGTGAGGCTATCGCGTGGCACCTGCTCGAGGTGCTGAAGCCCAAGGTGCCCGTGCACCGCATGGTGTTCCACGAGATCACCAAGGATGCGATCGAGGAAGCGAAGTCGAACACCCGCGACCTCGACATCGCGCTCGTCGACGCGCAGGAGACACGCCGTATCCTCGATCGACTCTACGGGTACGACATTTCGCCGGTGCTCTGGCGCAAGGTCGCCCCGAAGCTGTCGGCTGGCCGCGTGCAGTCCGCAGCGACCCGCCTCGTCGTGGACCGCGAGCGCGAGCGACTCGCCTTCACGTCTGCCGAGTACTGGAGCATCGACGCACGTTTCGAGCCAGCCGACGACGCGATTGATCGCGTGCCGTTCGAGGCTAAGCTCGTGCGCCTCGATGGGAAGCGCGTCGCCTCGGGCGGAGATTTCGACGACAGCGGCCAGCTGAGCCCGAAGGCCGTGAAGGCCGGGGCGATCGCGCTCGACGGTACACGAGCCGAGGTTCTCGCGAGCGCGCTCGACGCCGGCCCCAAGGCCGAAGTTCGCTCGCTCGAGACGAAGCCGCACACGCGCCGTCCGGCTGCTCCGTTCACGACCTCAACGCTGCAGCAGGAGGCGTCCCGTAAGCTCCGCTACAGCTCGCGCCAGACGATGTCGTTCGCGCAGTCGCTGTATGAGAACGGTCACATCACCTATATGCGTACCGATTCGCCGACGCTCTCGAAGCAGGCGATCGAGGCTGCGCGGGCGCAGGCTGCGGCGCTCTACGGTGCGCAGACCGTTCCAGACGCGCCCCGCGTCTACACCGGCAAGTCGAAGGGCGCCCAGGAGGCGCACGAGGCCATCCGCCCCGCAGGCGATGAGTTCCAGCGCCCGAGCGAGCTGAAGGGCACCCTCACGCAGGGCGAGTTCGCACTCTACGACCTCATCTGGAAGCGCACCGTCGCAAGCCAGATGGCCGACGCAAAGGGCTCGACCGCGACGGTCACCGTCGGCGTCCCGGTTGCCGAGGCGAACGGAACCACCGACGCTGAGTTCACCGCGAGCGGCACCGTGATCACGTTCCCCGGCTTCCTCCTCGCATACGAAGAAGGCAAAGACGAGAAGCGTGGCGACGCCGAAAAGGCGAACGTCTCGCTCCCGCAGCTCGTCGAAGGCCAGCAGCTCGGCATCAACGAGCCACAGGCGAAGAAGCACGAGACGAGCCCGCCCCCGCGCTACACCGAGGCGAGCCTCACGAAGCGCCTGGAGGAGCTCGGCATTGGCCGTCCGTCGACGTACTCTGCCATTGTGAGCACGATCATGGATCGCGGCTACGTCTCGAAGCAGGGCCAGGCCCTCGTGCCGAGCTGGATCGCGTTCTCCGTGGTGCGCTTGCTCGAGGAGCACTTCGCTGCGCTCGTCGACTATGACTTCACTGCCGAGATGGAGAGCGATCTCGACGAGATCGCTGCCGGCAAGACCGATCGCTCGGCCTGGCTGAAGGATTTCTACTTCGGGAGTGACAACCACCCCGGCCTCCGCGGTGTCGTCGACAACCTCGGCGAGATCGACGCCCGCGCGATCAACACGATCCGCATTGATGACCAGATCTCGCTGCGCAACGGCAAGTACGGCCCCTATCTTGAGGTGTACGACGAGAAGAGCGAGGTTGACGAGAACGGTGAGATCAAGCCGCGCAGCGTGAACATTCCCGACGGCATGGCGCCCGATGAGCTCACTCCTGCGCGCGCGCACGAACTCGCCGATGCCGAGCCGCTTGAGGATCGAGTTGTCGGGTTGCACCCGGTCACTGGCAAGCGCGTCATCGCGAAGAATGGCCGCTTCGGACCGTACGTGCAGGAGTTGCCGAACGAGGACGAGGAGCTGCCGAAGGGCGAGAAGCCCCGCACGGCGTCGCTGTTCAAGTCGATGGATCCCGCGACTGTTGACCTTGATACCGCTGTTGCGCTGCTCGATCTGCCTCGCACGGTCGGCAACGACCCCGAGTCCGGTGACCCGATCACCGCACAGAACGGCCGCTACGGCCCCTACCTGAAGAAGGGCACCGACACACGTACGCTGCCGAGTGAGGATGCGATTTTCTCGATCGACCTTGCCGGCGCGCTTGAGGTGCTCTCGCAGCCGAAGTACGGTGCGAAGAAGGCGAGTGCGGCGCTCAAGGAATTTGAGGCAGACCCGGTGAGCGGCAAGCCCGTCAAGGTGAAGGATGGCCGCTTCGGCCCGTACGTCACCGACGGTGAAACGAACGCGACTATCCCGCGCGGCGACTCTGTCGAGGACATCACCTTCGAGCGGGCAATTGACCTGCTCGCGATCAAGCGCGCGAAGGGCCCAGCGAAGAAGAAGAAGGCTCCCGCGAAGAAGCCGGCCGCGAAGAAGACGGCTGCCAAGAAGCCAGCTGCGAAGACCGCAGCGAAGAAGGCTGTTGATCCCGCGCGTTCGGCGGCCGCGAAGAAGGCCGCTGA
>JAGNOB010000401.1 GCA_017990305.1 Leucobacter sp. | reverse complement strand
GTGATCGTGATGATGACCGCGGGGATGACCGCAGCGAGCACAAACCAGACGAGGATCATGCCCGAGTAAGCCCAGCCGTACAGCAGCGGAACGCCAAACGGCAGCACCATGCACACGACATAGAGCACCCGGGTCCAGCGCTCACCGATCCGCACCGCGAGCGTGCGCTTGCCAGCCGCGCGGTCCGTCGGGATATCGCGCAGGTTGTTGACGACGAGCACGGCGACGGCGAAGAACCCGACACCGGCGCCAGCGAACCACATCTCCTGGTTCGCGATCTCGGTCTGCAGCCACACGGTTCCAACCGTCGCAACGAGCCCGAAGAAGATGAACACGACGAGCTCGCCGAGCCCCGCGTAACCGTACGGGCGCTTGCCACCCGTGTAGAACCACGCGGCAACGATCGCGACCGCGCCAACCGCGAGGAACCACCACCGCTCACTGATGACCACGGCCGTGATCCCAGCGACCGCTGCGAGCCCGAAGAACACGAGCGCCGTCGTGAGCACTCGTTTCGGGTTGACCCGGCCGGAGCCGGTGAGCCTGGCCGGGCCGACCCGGAAGGCGTCGGTGCCACGGATGCCATCGGAGTAGTCGTTGGCGTAGTTCACGCCGATCTGCAGCAGCAGGGCGACGGCGAGCGCGAGCAGCGAGAGCGTGAGTGAGAACTCGTGCAGCATGTTGGCGATACCCGCGCCTACCGCGACGGGTGCGATCGCAAGCGGCAGCGTGCGCAGTCGTGCCCCCGAGACCCAGTCGCGCCAGGTCACCCTACCGGTGTCGCCCGCCGCAATGAGCTCGTCGGCGACGGCGCGCAGGGCGGGGTTACCCGATCGTTTCGGGTTCTTCGAGCTCACGCTGTCTCCTCTGTCTCGGGCTGTGCGTCTGCGGCTGGCACGGTGCCGCCGAGCTGGACCAGGCTTTGGCGCAGCGATCGAATCCATGTGTCAATGGCGGCATAGTCTGGCTTGCCGCCTGCGAGCCGCGGCAGCTGCTGCGCCTCGGTCGCCCACTCGGGTGCCGCGGCAGCTCCGAGCCGGGCCCGCACGCCCTCGCGCACCTCGTCGAATGGCGCGGCGCCCTCCGTCGTTTCGACGACGAGCCCCGGTCGTGAGCCCCATTCGGGGTGATCGGTGGCGAGCGCGACTGCGCTCTCCCACCCTGCGTATTCGCGGGCGACGCGCTCGATCTCATCGAGCGACACGTTCACCCCGCCCGAGATCACGACGCGGTCGAGCCGGCCAGTCACCGTGAGCATGCCGCCGAGCAGTTCGCCTGAATCGCCGGTGCGGTACCAACGGATTGGCTCACCGTCGCGGCCGGGCTCGACCACGAAACGGTCGTTCGTCTGTGCGTCGTCGCCGAGGTACCCGAGCGCGAGCGTCGGCCCAGCCAGCTGCACTTCGCCGCCGCGGATACGCACGAGCGTGTCCCCGATCTCGACGCCGTCGTAGACGCAGCCGCCCGCGGTCTCGGTCATGCCGTACGACCGGCGCAGGCTCACGCCGAGGGCGTGCGCGCGGCGGCGCAGTTCGAGGGACACCGCTTGTCCGCCGACGAGCACCGCGTCGAAGCGGCGTAGCGTCTCGGCTGCGTCATCGTCGGTCTCGGCGAGATCGAGCAGCCGAGCGAGCTGCACGGGCACGAGCGACACATAGCGTCGATCGTGCTCAAGCTGATCCGCGGCGTCGAGCAGCGCACGCGCGTCGGCACCCGCGGGCGCGAACACGGGCTCGATGCCGCTGGTCGCACTCCGCACGAGCATCTGCAGCCCCGAGATCAGCTGCGCCGGGAGGGCGACGAGCCACTGGCCGGGCCCGCCGAGGGTCTCGGAGGTCGCGGCAGCGCTCGCTACGATCGCGTCACGAGAGAGCGCGACGGCTTTGGGCGTCCCGCTCGATCCTGAGGTGCGCACCACGACCGCCGTGCCCTCTGGCAGCGGGAGCGCGCGGATCGCTTCAATCTCGGGGGCTCCAGGGTCGAGCCCTGGCGCGAGCGGAAGAATTGGGGCGCCGCCAGCGAGGGCGTCGTCGAGTGCGGCGATGAGCCAGGCGCGATCCTCAACCGGAATCGTGCGGAGAACGTGGGGTGCGGTCACCCATCCAGGGTACCGCTCCCCAGGTGTGACGGGAGCGAACGCTCCCGTCACAGGCGACTTTGACTAGTAGTGGTACGGGAACGGCGACCAGTCGGGGTCGCGCTTCTCGAGGAACGAGTCGCGACCCTCGACGGCCTCGTCGGTGCCGTACGCGAGGCGCGTCGTCTCGCCGGCGAACAGCTGCTGCCCGACGATGCCGTCGTCGACAGCGTTCATCGCGTACTTCAGCATGCGGATCGCCGTGGGCGACTTTCCAAGGATCTCGCGTGCCCACTCGATGCCTGTCGACTCGAGTTCTGCGTGCGGCACGACCTCGTTCACTGCGCCGATTTCGCGGGCGCGCTCGGCGTCGTACTCACGGGCGAGGAAGAAGATCTCGCGTGCGTTCTTCTGCCCGACCTGCTTTGCGAAGTAGGCGCTGCCGTAGCCCGCATCGAACGAGCCGACGTCGGCGTCGGTCTGCTTGAACTTCGCGTGCTCGCGGCTCGCGATCGTCAGGTCGCACACAACGTTGAGCGAGTGCCCCCCGCCAGCGGCCCAGCCGGGCACGAGCGCAATGACGACCTTCGGCATGAAGCGGATGAGCCGCTGCACCTCGAGGATGTGCAGGCGGCCGGCGCGTGCGAGCGCCTCGGGGCCGACAGCGGTCTCAGATTCCGAGTACTTGTAGCCGTCGCGGCCGCGGATACGCTGGTCGCCACCCGAGCAGAACGCCCAACCGC
>JAGNOB010000041.1 GCA_017990305.1 Leucobacter sp. | reverse complement strand
CTGCCACCGACCTAGCGCACACGCTCGCCGCGTTCCCGCAGGGGTGCATGGTGGCGGATCGGGCCGCTACCTATGCGGGGCTCGACCAGCCGCTCGCGGAGGCACTCCGCGCGGAAGGGAGCGGCGGGGCACCCATTGTCGCGCGCGAGGGCCTCTCAGGAGCACTCCGCTTCGCCCAGGGAGCGGGCCGACATGGCTCCTTCGACGCGCGGCAGCGTTAGCCCATCATCAAGAGCACTCCGCAGCTGCCAGACGCTCTTCCGATCCACGTATCTCCTTTTCCCCTTCGTTCCCACCCCTACCGCAGGATCGCCTGCAGATTGGACACACGATGACCGTTCTCGGAGGCGCAAAGGCGCGCCAACCTCTCACAATCGACCTCATCGCACGCGGTGCCGCCCAGCACGCGCCTCGGGTTGCCGTCACGTTTGGTGACGCATCCCTGACCGTCGCAGAGGTCGACGCGCTCAGCTGGCAACTCGCACGCGCGCTGCGTGGCCCAGCCACACTCACCCCTGGCATGCCGGTCGCCCTCCTCATCGACAACGGACTACTCAGCGTTCCTGTCGACTTCGCGTGCGTTCGTGCCGGCTTGAATAGGGTTCCCCTGAATTCGCGGCTCTCCCCCGTTGAGCATGCACAAATGCTCGCCGAGATCGGCGTGAAGCACCTCGTCGTCGGGCCAGGACTCGAAGATCGCGCCGTTGAACTCGCGGAAGTCTCGCCCGGGCTGCAGCTGCTGAGCCTCGGTGACGTCGCCACTGGGGCGTTGCCGCTCGGCGAACTCGCAGCAGCCGAATCGCCGGAGCCATTCGAACGCGACGTCGATCCCGACGAGGTGATTCTCACACTCTTCACCTCTGGCACCACCGGAACCCTGAAAGCAGCGCGCCACACTCAGGCCTCGTATGCATCGGTCGCTCGCAATGTCATGCTCAACCTGCTCGACCCTCTCCCGGGCGATGCGATGCTGCACGCCGCTTCTCTCATTCACGCGAGCGGCGTCTTCGTCGTGCCGTTCTGGCTGCGCGGCGCGCGCACCGTGATCCACTCCTCCTTCGATCCGGCTGCCTTCCTCGCAACCCTGAGTCGCGAACGGATCACTGCGATTAACCTTGTGCCAACAATGCTGTCAGCACTCGTCGACCACCCAGACTTCGCTGACACTGACGTGACCGCGCTGCGGTCGGTGATTTACGGCGCCTCGCCCATGCCGACCAAGCTCCTCGAACGAGCCATACACGCATGGGGAAGCCATCGCTTCTGGCAGTACTACGGCCAGACAGAGATCCCGCTCTGTCTCGCTGTACTGCGCCCCGAAGATCAGCAGCTAGCGCTCGCGGGTGTCGCTGGCGTGCCCTCGCTCGATGTCGAGATGAAGATCATTGCTGAGGACGGCAGCGAGGCGCCCCTGGGCACCCCGGGCGAGATCGTCGTGCGT
Organism: Leucobacter sp.; assembly: GCA_017990305.1. Taxonomy (GTDB): domain Bacteria; phylum Actinomycetota; class Actinomycetes; order Actinomycetales; family Microbacteriaceae; genus Leucobacter. The sequence goes on along the minus strand of JAGNOB010000041.1, from coordinate 7,484 downwards.
GGCCCATCCGCTGTCGACGGCTACCACGGTGCTCCAGAACTCACCGCGGCTACGTTCACTGCTGACGGCTGGGTGCGCACCCGCGACATCGGGCTACTCGATGCGCAGGGATACCTCACGATCAAGGATCGAACCAGCGACATGATCGTCACCGGCGGCTACAACGTGTACCCGCTCGAGGTCGAGAACGCACTCACCGCGCACCCCGAAGTACGCGAGTGCTGCGTTGTCGGGCTGCCCGACGAGCGCTGGGTCGAAGCAGTGTCGGCTGCAGTGGTGCTTCGAGAAGGGGCTCAGGTAAGCACCGCGGAGCTCGTGAGCTTTGTGTCCGAGCGCTTGGCAGGCTACAAGAAGCCAAAGCGAGTGTTCTTCGTGACAGAGATTCCGAAGACCGCCGTGGGCAAACTCAACAGGCGCGCCCTCAGGGAATCGCTGAGCACTCAGAGCTAGAGCCCCCAAAGAAGGTGAACCCCCGGCTCGCTGAGCCGGGGGTTCACCTGTCAGATGAGCGCCTTAGCCCTCGATCTCACCAACCGCGACAGGCGTGTTGGTGTCGTCATACTTGTAGATACCAATGAGTGCTGACGACGGCTCGTTCTTGTCGGTCAGCGGGCCGCTACCTGCGCGGCCCTCGTAGTGAATGTCCTTGCCGTCGTCGAGCAGGGCGAGGCAATCCTTGTAGGTGTCACAGGTCTCGCCACCATCGGCACCTGAGACCGCAGCGAGGTTCGCCACGATCGTCTCGGTGTCGGTGCCGCCGCCCTTCTGTGCCGCGAGCGCGACAAGCATTACGGCGTCGTACGACTCCGGTGCGAAGTTCGTGCTCTGCGTCGCAGTACTGTCAGCGGCAACGAGAGCGTCAAGGAACTCGCCCTTCGATGCGCGACCTGGAGTGGTGCCCTGTGCACCCTCGAGCAGGCCGGCGTCGAACTCCTCATACGGCACGGTGTTACCGTCAACGAGGTACAGCTTCGACAGGTCGAACTTCTGAGCAGCAAGCTCAGGGATGATCTGCTTGGCTTCCTCGTAGCTGACGATTGCGATGGCGTCCGGCTTCTTCGCGAGGGCCGCAGTCACCTCGGACGTGAACGTGGTCTGGCCCTCGGGGAACTCCTCACCGGATCCCTTCGCGCCATAGACGAGCTCAGCCCCGGCCTCCTCAAGGGTCTCCTGGAAGTTGTCACGCAGACCGATGCCGTAGTCGTTGTTCTGCGCCAGCATCGCGACCGTGGTGTTGCCGTCCTGCAACACAAGGTTGCCAAGCGCGCGGCCCTGGATGATGTCCGAGGCAATGGTGCGGAAGTAGAGATCGTTGATCCCCGACATCGCGATACCGGTGTTCGACGGCGAACCCATCAGAATCCCCGCCTCAGTGAGCCGCGGCATCGCAGCGTTCGAGTTACCCGTGCCCATTGCTCCGAGCACGAATGAGGGGTCGGCCTTGACGATCTCGTCGACACTCTTGTTCATGATTGTCGGGTCAGAGGCGTCATGCTCGTTGCCCTCGACGACAAGCTCGATGTCCTGCCCCAGCACACCGCCAGCCTCATTGATCTCGTTCATTGCGAGCTTCACAGCAGCGCGCGGCCCAAAGATAAGGTGCGCCAGCGTCCCGGTTTGGGGCAACAGCGTGCCGATCTTGAGCGCGCCGGTGTCACCGGCAGCGGCCTCTTCGGGAGCTTTTTCCGGGTTGGATGAACAGCCGGCGAGTACGAGTGCTGCGCCTGCGAACAGTGCGATCGCGGCGGCAGACTTCTTGGAGTAAACCTTCATTGGCTACGCCTTTCCATACGTGTTGGTACGCCCCCACATTGGAGCTGTACTTTCGTAGCGTATCGCTGCACGTACCGCTTGTGGGGTCTATGCGACTGCCCGAGACAGATTTGTTAGATTTCATGCACTCCCAAGCTGCACGTGTGGCTTCTCCTCACAGGCCCCAGCACCCGTTCCCGGCGTCACCGAGCCTGCCCCCTATCCTTCGATCTCCCCTACGGCTTGGGGCGTATTCGTACCGTCGTAGCGGTAGATGCCAATGAGGGCCGACGATGGCTCGTTGCCCTCCGTGAGTGGGCCACCGCCCGCGCGCCCCTGATAGTGGATGCTCTGGCCGTCTTGCAATAGCGTCAGGCAGTCAGAGTATGTGTCGCAGGTCTCTCCGCCATCAGCACCGGACACCGCCCGAAGGTTCGCGATGATCGTCTCTGTGTCGGTGCCACCGCCAAGCTCGGCCGCGAGCGACACCAGAATAACGGCGTCATAGGCTTCAGGCGCGAAATTCGTGCTCTGCGACGCGGTGCTGTCGGCCTCGACAAGCGCGTCCAAGAATTCTCCCTCGGTCGCCCGCCCGGGGGTTGTGCCCTGTGCACCTTCGAGCAGTCCCTCGTCAAAGTCTGTGTATGGGATGGTATTGCCATCGACGAGGTACAGCTTCGTCAGGTCGAAATTCTGGGCCGCGAGCTCAGGGATAATTTGCATCGCTTCCTCGTAGCTCACAATGGCGAGCGCCTCTGGGCTCTTCGCCAACACTGCGGCGACCTCGGGAGCGAACGCTGTCTGGCTCTCTTGGAATTCCTCACTCTCCCCCTTCGCCCCGTACACCAGCTCCGCTCCGGCCGCCTCGAGTGTCTCTTGGAAGTTATCGCGCAGCCCGGTGCCGTAGTCATTGTTCTGCGCGAGCATCGCCACGCTCGTGTGCCCGTCCTGCAGCACGAGGTTGGCGAGCGCCCGGCCCTGAATAATGTCCGATGCGATGGTTCTGAAGTAGTAGTCACTGATGCCGGAGAGCTCGACGCCAGTGTTCGACGGCGACCCCATGAGGATGCCAGCCTCACTCAATCGCGGCATTGCGGCGTTCGTGTTTCCTGTGCCCATAGCGCCAAGCACGAACGATGGACCTGCCGCAATGATGTCATCGACACTCTTACTCATCACGGTGGGGTCGGTTGTGTCGAACTCGTTTGCTTCGATGACGAGTTCGATATCTTGCCCGAGAACCCCGCCAGCATTGTTAATATCAGCCATAGCGAGCTTGACCGCCGCCTGAGGCCCATAAATCAGGTGCGCGAGCGTGCCAGATTGCGGAAGTAGGGTACCAATCTTGAGCGGGCCGGAGTCTCTCTCCGAGCTCCGGGGAGAATCGCCACCTTCACCGTTCGCGCAGCCCGAGAGCGCGAGCGCAGCACCCGTGAGCAGCGCGAGTCCGATGGCAGCTTTGTGTGCGTGAAACCTCATCACCAGCACCTTTCGATTGCGGTTGAACCCCGAAGGGCCGATTGAATCGAAAGGCTAACCTGAAGCACTCCAGCTGCGCGAAACCGTTGCGTATTTGCAACACGAACGATGTGTATCGTGGCAGCTGGGTTTCTGTCGCGGCGACTAGACCTCTGCGCCGAGACGCTGCCCAACGACGGCTGATATGCCGTCACGCCGCATGGAGACACCGTACAGCGCGTCCGCGATTTCCATGGTGCGCTTCTGGTGCGTGATGACAATCAGTTGCGACGTCTCGCGGAGCCGCTCGAAGACGTGCAGCAATCGCCCGAGGTTCGCGTCGTCAAGGGCCGCCTCGACCTCGTCCATAATGTAGAACGGGCTGGGGCGTGCTTGGAAAATGGCTACGAGCAAGGCAACCGCGGCCAGGGACCGCTCGCCGCCGGACAGCAGCGACAGCCGCTCCACCTTCTTACCGGCGGGCCGCACAGAGATCTCGATTCCAGTTCCGAGGAGATCGTCGGGGTTCGTGAGCGATATCTCGCCTGTTCCACCTGGGAAGAGGATCGGAAATACCTCCGCGAACGCGGCACGCGTGTCTTCGAAGGCAGCGCCAAAGATGCCCTGCATGTGCTCGTCGAGCTCTTCGATGATCTGCCGCAGGTCGGCGCGCGTCTTGGTGAGGTCGCTGAGTTGCTCGACGAGGAACTTATGCCGCTGTTCCAGCGCGGCGAATTCCTCGAGCGCGAGCGGGTTGATGCGGCCGAGTTCGGAGAGCCTCCGCTCGGCCTTGGCGAGCCGCCGCTCCTGTTCGGCCCGGACGAACGGGACGAAATGCTGCGGGGCTCGTTCGGCTGCTCGTTCGGCTGCGCGGTCTGCTGCCGGTGGCGAACCCTCTACTGGCGTTGGCGAACCCTCCGCGGGCGCGATGCCAAGCTCGGCAGCCAGTTGTTCCTCCAGTGTGCCGAGCGAACCGCCCGTTGGCTCAGCCGTTGCAGCGGGCTCAGCGACTGGGACTTGGGCTTCATCGCCGACAGGAATACCGTTCTCCGGGCCGTACTCGGCGAGGAGCACATCTTCAACGAGTCCGAGCTCGTTCCCTGCCCGCTCAAGAAAGGCAGACAACTGCAGTTTCCGCTCGTAGCTCTTCAACTCGGCACCGTGGACAAGCTCGGTGAGCGACTGCAGCCGGCCACGCACCTCTGACTCTTCGGATCGCAGCAGGGTGAGCTCCTGACTGTTCCGCGCGCGTTCCTGTTCGGCCGCCTGCTGCGCGGTTCGGGCTTCCGAGAGAGAACGATCACATGCGTCAAGAATGTCCGGGAGCGCCGCAGCAACCCGCTCTGCCTGCGCGACCTGCCTGCCCCTGAGCACGGCGCGGCGCGCAGCCTCCTCGGCGGCGCGTCGCTCCGCCTCGAACTGCTCGGCGACGACTTCGCTGCGTGCCTCGGCGGCACGCGCACGCTCTTTGGCCGTCTCGAATGCGAGCCGCGCTTCGATCTCGAGCGCCCTGGCCTGCTCAACTTCGGCGAGCAGCCCGTCCCGCTGTGTCGCGTCGAGGATCGGCCGCGGTTTCACCTCGGCTTCCTCGAGTGCGCGCACCGCGCGAGTCGCGGCATCCGCGGCCTCTTCCACTGACCCCGAAACTCCGGCGAGAGCGGTCGCAGCACGATCGGCCTCGGATCTCGTCGCCTCTGCTCGCACAATGAGTTGCTGCCGGCGACGGGCATGCTCAGCCAAGCGTGCATCCGCCTCGCGGAGTTCGGTGTAGGCCGCCCGGCTTTCCGATTTCAAGCGTGCGACGAGCTCACGCTGGTCTGCGAGCGAGGCCGCGGCCTCGGCAACTTCGGCCTCGATCTCGTCCATGCGGCGGCGAGTCTCGGCAAGGTCGGCCGTGAGCTCGATGCGAGAGGGCGCCTGGCCCGATCCACCCGTCATGGTGTGTTCGGTAAGCACGTCCCCATCCGCGGTGACAATGGTGAAGCCGGCTCCCTCGAGGGCCTGTTTGAGCGCGACCGCCCCGCGGAGCGCCTCGTCTGCATCGCTGGCAACGTAGCTCCTCGCGAGCAGTCCGCGAACCCCGTCAGGTGCATCAATCAGCACCTCGGAAACAGCGACGAGGCCGTCAACATGCGCGGGCGCCGCGGGCGCTGCTGCCGCACGGGCGATGACGGCCCGCAACCGCCCGAGATCCTGCTCGTGTGCGCCCGCGACCGCGCTGCCGGCGACCTCCGCCGTATCGACGAGCAGTGCATCGGCAAAGACGCCAAGCGCCGCACCCACCGCGGCCTCGAACCCCTCGCGAACACGAACGTAGTCGGCAACGCGGCCGCGGACGCCCTCGCGAGCTTCGGCGAGCAGCGCTCCCGAAGCGTCGCGCTGATCGAGGGATCGGGCAAGGGCACTCGCCCGAGCTTCGAGCCCAGCGGACTCCTGTTCGAGGGCGTGCAGCGAACTTCGCAATTCATCAACGAGCTGCTCTGCCGCAGTTTCACGCTCTTGCGCGGCGCGGTAGGCCCCGTCAAGGCCGCCCTCCGGCAATTCCGCTGATTCACCCTCGGCCTCGAACGCTGTGAGCTCCGTCTGGGCGTCATCTGCACGGGTCTCTGCCTGCGCCACGGCCTGCGTGCGCCGGTCGAGCTCTGCCGCAAGCGTCTGCCGCTTCTGTTCGGCTGCGTCGACGCGGCCCCGCAGCTCCGAGAGTTCAAGATCGTGCTTTGAGACGAGCTCAGCCTGCGCTTGGATGTGTTCGTCGATGGCGTCGAGTGCCTGCTGCGCTCTGCGGGTCACTTGCTCGGCGGCACGCCACGCGTCTTCTCTTTCAGGAATGAGACCCGCGAGCTCGTGGGCCTCCGCGCGAGCCTCATCGACAGCGGATCGGGTCGTCAACGGAGCCTGCTCTGGCGCGTCGGACTGCGTGGCGAGAAACGTCAGACGCTGCTGTGCTTGGGCGTACAACCCCCGCAGTTTGGCCTGCGCGCTCTCAAGCGCAAAGGTCACGCGGCGTGCCGCATCGAGTTCGTCGCCCTGCTGCTCGTGCTCGAGACGTTCGATCCGCAACTGTTTCTGCTCGACCTGCTCCTGGAGCACGATCCGCTCCGAGTGGCGCTCGGACTCATCCTTCGCCAGGCTCGCGAGCTCGACGCGCAATCGAGTGACGTCGTCAGCGAGCAACCGCGCTTTCGCGTCGCGCACCTCGGCAGCGATCGACTGCGCTTGCCTGGCGACCTCTGCCTGTCGGCCGAGCGGCTTGAGCTGGCGCCGGATCTCCCCCGCGAGATCGTTGAGTCGGGTGAGGTTTGTCTCCATCGCGTCAAGCTTGCGGAGCGTGCGTTCCTTACGTCTGCGGTGCTTGAGGATGCCGGCGGCCTCTTCGATAAAACCGCGCCGGTCTTCGGGGGTCGCACGCAACACAGTGTCGAGCTGGCCCTGGCCGACGATGACGTGCATCTCGCGGCCGAGGCCGGAGTCGCTCAGCAGCTCTTGGACGTCGAGGAGTCTGCACGATTCGCCGTTGATCGCGTACTCGCTCGAACCGTTACGAAAGAGAATTCGGCTGATCGTCACCTCGGTGTACTCGATCGGCAGTGCACCGTCGGAGTTGTCGATCGTGAGCCGCACCTCGGCACGGCCGAGCGGGCCGCGAGTCGAGGTCCCGGCGAAGATGACGTCATCCATTTTGCCGCCTCGGAGCGTCTTCGCCCCCTGCTCGCCCATCACCCATGCGAGGGCGTCGACCACATTCGATTTGCCTGAGCCGTTCGGGCCAACGATGGCCGTGACGCCCGGTTCGAATTGGAACGTTGTCGGCTGCGCGAACGACTTGAAGCCGCGAAGGGTGAGGCTCTTCAGATGCACGCCGTGTCCCTTTCGCTCGTTCGTAGCTCGCGCAGATTATTCCCAAACCCTACCGCGTGACTTGGGTACGATCCCTTATCCCGCGCCGGATCCGCGGGCGGTGAGTACTACCAGGAGAATCACCGCCACCAACAGCGCGGCTCCGAGCGCACTCGCGAAGACCCACTTGCCTACCCGGGTGACTGATCCCATCGCCAGCAGGTAGCCGAGCGCAGCGACAAGAACGCTAGGGAGCAACGCGAGCGCTGTAAACGCAGCCTGCTGCCAGAACCCGTCCAGGCACGGCGCGCCTGGCGTGCATCCAGCGGCCTCGGCGCGCCAGCCGAGCGACGCGAGGCTTGTGATCGCAACCGCTACCGCGTAGGCGACGAGGCCAAACAGCAGCGACTGCGAGACCGGCAGATACCGCTTCAGCC
>JAGNOB010000040.1 GCA_017990305.1 Leucobacter sp. | reverse complement strand
CTCCGCGATGAGCGTGGGGTCGTTGAGATCGATGCCTGCTGGCGCCGGCGGGGTTGGGGCGGTTGGCGCCGGGGTTGCGACTGGTGCGCTCACGAGGTCGTAGGGGAGGCCGAGCACGACGGGGCGGCGCATCCGTAACGCATACGCTGCGGCCCGCTCGACGGTTTCCTCAACCTTTGTTACGCCGAGGGTGAACAGGCGAACCCCGATGGCCGCGCTCAGCATCTCCTCGTCGACGTCCCAGGGGCGCGGCCCACTCGACGGGGCATCGCCGACGACAACGAGCATGGGAGTACGCGCTTGTGCTGCTTCGGCCAGAGCGGTGAGCGTGTTTGTGAAGCCCGCGCCGTAGGTGGTGGTTGCGATGGCGAGCTTGCCGCTCACCCTGGTGTAGGCGTCGGCGGCGGCGACGGTGGCCGCCTCGTGCCGAACGGCTGTGTAGGCGACGCCTGCGATTCCGAGGTTATCGATGAGGTGGGCGTTGCCGTTGCCCATCAAGCCGAAGCTCTGCGTGGCGTGCTCGGCGAGCGCGTTGGCGGTAGCGGCGGCGAGGGTCTGCGGGGTCGACGAAACTGGGTGCGAGAGAGACATCTGCGAAATCCTTCATTGGATCGAGCGGTGAATGGTGACCGTGTATGTCTCGCGAAGCCTCGCAGCAGCGCCCCTTTTTCGGGTGCCTTACCCCGGGAGCCGGGGTGGACAATTCGTAGTGTAGCGGATCGGGCTAGCGGTAGCTTGCAAGGACCTCGCGGGCGGCTCGGTGCAGTCGGGCCGTGACCTGGTCGAGTGAGTCGGGTACGCGGAAGTGGACGATTGCGATTGCGGCGGGAGGCTCGCCAGGGATCCGAAGCGGCACCGCGATGGAGGTGACACCCTCGATGACCTCGCTCTCACTGAGTGCGTAGCCGAGGTCACGCGCTTCGAGCGCCGCTGGGCTCGGTTCGGCTGCTCCGAAGGCCGCCTCGCGTTCGGCGGGCGAGAGCGCCGACTCGATGGCGTGGCCGGGGGCGCCGCGATCCCACGGGTGTCTGACCCCCGGGTTGCGGGCGATGCTCGCGTCGACGTTGCCTGGTTCTACAGATGCAAGCGTGACGATGTCGCCGGCGTCGAGCACAGTGAGGAACGCGGTCATCCCGAGGTCGTGCGCAAGCTCGGTGAGTGCGGGCGCCGCGGCGGTGTTGAGCTGGGGAGCGACGCCGTGTGCGAGCGCGGCGATGCGCGGGCCGAGGCGGATCAGGCCGGCATCATCGCGGATCGCGAAGCGGTGCTCTTCGAGGGTGCGCAGGAGCCGGTATGTGTTCGACCGGTGCACACCGAGTTCCTCGGACAGCCTGGCGATTGAGATCGGTGATCGAGCCTCGGCGAGGACCTCGAGCGCGCGCAGCCCGCGGGCGAGTGTCTGTGAGCCTGCGGTCGGGGTGGTGGCCATTGGCTCTCCTATTCGTTGGGTCCGGTGTTGTGCGACGGGGCTGACCCCCGTAAACTAGTGTGCAGTATTCGAATTCGGTGTTCAATAGTTGAACACTAAGCTCTCAGGGCACAACGAAGTGAGGATTACCCATGCAGTTCCACCATCACGGCTATGTTTCCACGGATCCGCGCGTGCTGCCAGCCGAGGGTGTCGGCCTCAACAGGCCCGAGGAGCTTCCAGAGGAAGTCGACGTGCTCATCGTGGGCTCCGGGCCTGCCGGAATCGTCGCCGCCGCCCAGCTCGCGCAGTTTCCCAACGTCGTCACGCGCGTCGTCGAACGGCGCGATTCTAGGCTCGTACTTGGTCAGGCTGACGGTATCCAGGCGCGCAGCGTTGAGACCTTCCAGGCCTTTGGGTTTGCCAAGCAAATCACCGACGAGGCGTACCAGATCACCGAGACGAACTTCTGGACACCCGACCCCAAGAACCCCTCGCAGATTGTGCGGAGCTCCGTCACGGACGACGACCCGGCAGGCATCAGCGAGTTCCCTCACCTCATCGTGAACCAGGCGCGCGTTATTGACTACTTCGCCGAGTACGCGAGGCGCGCACCGGCAAGAGGCGACATCGACTACGGCTACGAGTTCGAGGGTCTCGAGGTTGGGTCAGGGGAGTACCCCGTGACCGTGACGCTCCGCGAGGTGACAGGCCAGCGCGGTGCGGGCATCAACGCTGCCGAGGCCGACTCGGCGACCGAGGGCGGCACGCGCACCGTGCGCGCGAAGTATGTCATTGGCGCCGACGGGGCGCGCTCGCGCGTGCGCAGTGCGATCGGCGGATCGCTGTCGGGGTCTACCTCGCTGCACGCGTGGGGCGTCATGGACGTGCTCGCCGTGACCGACTTCCCTGACATCCGCAAGAAGTGCATCATTCACTCTGAGGCCGGAAGCATCCTCCACATTCCGCGCGAGGGCAACCACCTCTGCCGCATCTACGTCGACCTCGGCGAGGTTGCAGCCGAGGACGGCAAGAAGGTGCGCACCACACCGCTCGAGGAGATCGTCGCGCGTGCGAACGCGATCCTCAGCCCGTACACGCTCGACGTTCGTGATGTGCCCTGGCACAGCGTGTATGAGGTTGGGCACCGACTCACCGACCGGTTCGACGACGCAGAGACCGCGCCCGACGGCAAGGGGCGCGTGTTCCTCATGGGCGACGCCTGCCACACGCACAGCGCGAAGGCCGGTCAGGGCATGAACGTTTCGATGCAGGACGGCTGGAACCTCGGATGGAAGCTCGGCTACGTGCTCGAGGGCCGCAGCCCCGAGTCGCTGCTCGCGACCTACTCTGAGGAGCGGCGCGTCACCGCGAAGAACCTCATCGACTTCGACAAGGAGTGGTCGACACTCATGGCGAAGAAACCCGAGGAGTTCGACTCGCCCTCAGAGCTCGAAGAGTTCTATGTACAGACCGCTGAGTTCCCCGCCGGGTTCATGACCGAGTACACCGAATCGATGCTCACGAGCGACCACGAGCACCAGGCGCTCGCCGCAGGCTTCCCGATTGGGAAGCGGTTCAAATCGGTCCAGACAACACGCGTTGCTGACGCGGTGCCGATCCACCTGGGCCACCACCATCGCGCCGACGGCCGCTACCGCGTGTACGCGTTCGCAGACCGCTCGGGCGAGCAGCTCGCTCGCTGGGCAGACTGGATGCTTGAGAACGAGGCATCCCCGATCCGTCGGTTCACGCCGGCGGGCGCCGACATCGATTCGCTGTTCGACGTGAAAGCGGTGCTGCAGCAGCCACACCGCGAGGTGCACATTGAGGAGCTGTCGAAGCTTTTCCTCCCTGCATCGGGCCCGCTCGGCATGACCGACTACGAAAAGATCTACGCGGCGAACCCCGGCGAGGACATCTTCGACATCCGCGAGATCAGCCGCGATGGCGTCGTGGTCGTGGTGCGGCCTGACCAGTACGTCGCCGCGATCCTTCCGCTCGATGCGCCCGAGGCGCTCGGCGAGTTCCTCGGCCAGACGTTCCTCGAGCGCTAGCGTGCCTCGGCTCGCGGCGTCGGCAGCTAGAGGAGCTGATGCTGGCGCCGCGAGATGAGCTCGCGCAGCATGATTGAGGTCGCTGTGCGGAGCACGCCGCGGCACTTCATGATTGCCTGCGTGATCCGGTAGACGTCGTCTGCGTCGCGAGCGACAATCTCGATCGAGAGATCGCTCTGCCCGGACACGGCGACGCACTCGATGATCTCTGGGATCTGCTCGAGGTCGGCGATCATGAGGTCAAGCTTGTCTTGGTTCGCCTCCGCGGTAATGTGTGCCCGCAGGGGCCAGCCCAGCGCCGGCGGGTGTAGCCGCAGCGAGTGATCCTTCAGTGCACCGGAGCGCTGCAGCCGATCCAGCCGGGTGTGCACGGTGCCGCGGGCGAGCCCGAGCTCGTAGGCAATCGCCTGTACGGTCGCGCGTGAATCTGCGTCGAGGGCGGCGAGGATCCGCCGGTCGGTTGCGTCGAGGACATACATAATGATCAACATAGCGTCATTGGAATCGCCGCGTATCGAACACTTCGATCAATGTGCGGCGCTTGACTTGTTTGAACTGCCAGTTGCCGATTGAATTCTTGACATGACACCTGCACCCACCCTCGCGACCTCGGCTGATTCGACAGCCGCAGCTTCGCAGTCCCTGACCGGCTTCACCCACGAACACCTCAACGTTTCGACAGGGCCGCGCTCGGGTCTGACGATCATCATCGCCGTGCACAGCACCGTCCTCGGCCCGGCTCTCGGTGGCTGCCGCGTGTGGAACTACGGCAGCTGGGATGAGGCCGTCGCCGACGCGCTCCGCCTGTCAAGCGGTATGACGTCGAAGAACGCCCTCGCCGGACTTGCCGCCGGTGGCGGTAAGTCGGTTATCGCGTTGGCTCCCGGCCAGAAGCTCGAGGGCGATCAGCGCCGCGACGCCTTCTTGGACCTCGGGGACGCGGTCGAGGCGCTCGGTGGCGCATATATGACAGCCGAGGACGTGGGCACGACTGCTGCCGACATGGCCGTCGTCGCTGAGCGCACGTCGCACGCGGTCGGGCTGCCGGAGGATCAGGGCGGGCTCGGCGATCCCGGTGACTTCACCGCGCGCGGCGTCCACTCCGCGCTACTCGAAGCGCTCCGCCGGACGCACGGCGCAGCTGACGCACGCGACCGCAAGATCACCATCGTCGGGCTGGGCCACGTCGGATCCTCGCTCGCCCGCCGTCTCGCCGACGAGGGCGCCGTGCTGACCCTGTCAGACATCAACGAGGCGAAACGCGAGCTCGCGTCGGAGCTCGGTGCCGAGTGGGTCGAGCCCGCAGCCGCGCACCTTGTGCCGGCCGACGTCTTCATGCCTGCCGGTGTCGGTGGCATGCTCTCCCCGCAGGTCATCGATGAGCTCGACACGGCCGCCGTTGTCGGCCCGGCGAACAACCAGCTTGCCGAGGCGAACGGCGCCGAGCAGCTTGCTGACCGCGGGATTCTCTACGCGCCGGACTACCTCGTGAACGCTGGCGGCGTGCTCTACCTGGGCGCCGAGGGTGACCTCGATGATCGGCTCGCGCGGATCGACGCAATTGGCGGCACGCTCGCTCGAGTATTCGACGAGGCGAGCGAGCAGGGCATCACGACCGTTGCTGCGGCCGACCGTCTCGTTGACGGCATGCTCGCACGCTAGCGATCACACAAACCGCCCGGGGCTGCGCCCCCGGGCGGTTTGTTGTTTCTTGGGACAAGCCCGGAGGTGTCGTCTTGGCTTGGCCAACTAAACCAGCGCGTTGCGGAAGCGTTAGTCTGCGACTATGACACAGCAGATTATCGACAAGCAATCAGTTTCCGAAGCCATCACTGCAGCTGCGGCCGCAGCTGGCGTGAGCGTGTTTGCGCACGCACGCGATCTTGATTCGGGCGCGGAAGTCGGGTACCGCTTTGACGAACCGACCGTGACTGCGTCCGTGTTCAAGGTGCCCGTTCTTGTCGAATACGTGCGCCAGGTCGCCTCAGGTGAACTCGATCCCGCCCAGCGCATCGTCGTGTCACCGCAGAGCGTTACCCGCGGGCCCACCGGCCTGAGCGTGTTCTCGGATGAGAGTGAATGGTCGCTGCGTGACATCGCGACGTCGATGATTACGGTCAGTGACAACGCGGCGACCGACATTGTGGTCGAGCTCGTAGGCGTCGACCGTGTGAACGCGACAATGACCGAGCTCGGGCTGCCGGGTACGCAGCTCATCGGCGACTGCGCGGCGCTGTTCGAGAGCATCGCCGACGATCTGCAGGCGGCTGGTCTGTCACTCACCGACGAGCTGACGCTCAATGATGTTCGCACCGCCTCCGAGTTCTCGGCGAGTACACCGGAGAAGACGAACCGCTCGACCCCGCGCGAGGCGACCCGCTTGCTAGAACTCCTCTGGACCGATGCTGCCGCGACTCCCGAGGCGTGCGCTGAGGCACGCAGAATTCTGGGACTGCAGGTGTGGCCGCACCGCCTGAGCTCGGGCTTTCCGCAGGACGACGTCAAGATCAGTGGAAAGACGGGCACCCTCGGCATCGTGCGCAACGAGATCGGTGTTGTCGAATTCGCCGATGGCAGGCGTCACGCAATCGCGGTATTCCTGCGAAGCTCCGAGCTGCTCTCACGCAACCCGAAGGCTGACCGCGTCATCGGTACGGTCGCGCGGCTGCTTTCCGATGCGCTTAACGTGCGCGACTAGCAACGCTCCGCTCAATGCCTCAGGCCTCCCGTGAGGGAGGCCTGAGGCATTGGTGTCTGGGCGCGTCGACCGCGCGTGCGCCGGCGCTAGCGGTTGATGAGCGGCAGCATTGCGCGCATCGAGTTTGCTGCGAACTGGTAGCACGCGGAGATAAAGTTCACTGCCTCGCGAGGGGAGTGCGCAACAATGTTGATGGTGCGGATCGCTGTGCGCTCGGAGGCCGGGATCATTTGGGCGAGTTCCGCCGCGGAGATGTTGGGCATGTCGATCTCGATTTCCATGCTCTCGGGTACCTCGCTGACGCGGAGCTCGCGTGAGCCAGAGACTGCGCGTGCTGCGGCTTCGCCGATGAGGCGTCGTGACTCGGAAGGGGAGATCGAATCAGCCGCGTTGTAGCCGTGCGCTTCTTTCACGGTCACCGTCTCGATTCCCGGCAGCGTCGCCGCTATGTCGGCGCAGATCACGTTGTCGCCCGTCAGCAGTGCGACCGGCACGCCCACAGCGGCCGCCTGCAACGCATTGACGTCGGCCTCTGACACCGCTCGGCCGTTGACGCGCACCTCGTTGAATAGCGAGGAAAAGGTGTGAGCGATGACGCCTGGCCCGCCGGCAGCAGCGTGATAGCCGATGAACAGGGCGACATCGTGGTCCTTGTCGATGCCCTCGGCCATGCAGTCCATCTTCGGGCTCCCGAACACGACCCGTGCGCGCTGGTCGAGGTCCTCGTGGATGAGGTTATCCATGGTGCCGTGGCTGTCGTTGATCGTGACGGCCGTCGCGCCGCCGGCGAAGGCCCCGGCGATCGCGGCGTTCGCCTCGCCCGTCATGAGGTGCTGGGCACGAGGGTAGCCGTGACCACCCCGTACGACCTGATCCATCGTGGCGATGCCAGCGACGCCCTCCATGTCGATTGAAATATAGACGCGCATGCGTTGACCTTTCCCGGGTGAACCCCGCGGAACACTCTGTTCGCGGCGAAGCCGACAGCTTCCAACTTCGAAGCCTAGAAGGAAACCCACAGCGGATGTTGGTCAACCGGACAGTTTTTGGGGAGGTTGCCTGGAGTGTCCAACAATGCGGGGGGATTTGGTTCTCCGCAATACTGAGTAGGCAGCTATGACCCAACGGCGAGGAGAGCGCATGCCAGCTATTTCTGCGAGTCCCGAAGTGGACGACCCCCCGATCGAAAAGCAGAAGCGGGAGTCGTTCCTCGTCGGCAAACCGTGGTTGGCCTATCTGATCCGGCGCGGCGGCTACTTCATTGTCTCGATGTTCGTGCTCATCACCGTGGCGTTCCTGCTCATGCAGCTGATTCCTGGTGACCCGGCGCGCGTCTCAGTCGGCGAGAACGCCTCGCCGGAGGCCGTCGAGGCGCGCCGCGCGGAGCTCGGGCTCGATCGCCCCGTCTTCGTGCAGTACCTCTCGTTCTGGAAGGGGCTGTTCACCGGAGACCTCGGCGAATCGATCAGCTCGCGGATGCCCGTCATCGACGTCATCATGCAACGGGCCCCGGCAACGCTCGAGATCGCATGGGCTGCCGTGGCAATCTCACTCATTGTCGCGGTTTGTCTCGGACTTACATTCGGTGCTCTCACCCACGGAGGTCGCAGGCCCGGCGTCGACGCAGGCTTCAACTCGGTGACTGCCGCCCTTGCACTGATTCCAGAGTTTCTCGCTGGGATTCTGCTCGTGTACCTGTTCGCTGTCACGCTCGACCTGCTGCCGGTTGCCGGGAGGAGTGGTTTCTCTTCGTACATCTTGCCGGTGATCGCGCTGTCCTTCGGGCCAGCTGCCGGGCTCACACGAATCGTGCGGGCTGAGACGCTCTCAGTGCTGCAACAGGACTACGTGCGGACCGCAAGGTCGCGTCGGATGCCAGCAGTGCGGCTGTATGGCAAGCACGTGCTGCCCAACCTGCTGACCTCCACGCTCACCATCTCGGGCATGGCGCTCGGCGGAATGATCGCGGGCACCGTGCTTGTCGAGAGCATCTTCGCCTGGCCCGGACTCGGCGGCGTGATCGTGCAATCGATCCAGGAGAAGGACTACCCGCTCGTGCAAGCCATCATCATTTTCTACGGAGCGGTGGTGCTGCTGATCAACCTCGTCATCGATATCGTCCTCATTCTGTTGGACCCGCGCACTGCATTGGATAAGTCATGACCACGACCCATCGTTTTCTTGCCGCGCTGCGATCCCCGCTCGGCGTCGTTGCGGCGGTATCGTTCACCGCGCTCGCATTTCTCGCGATCTTCGCCCCGATGATTTGGGGGCAGCAGGCCGCGGTCACGAACACAAGCATGATTTCGCAGCCCTCGAGCGCCGAGCACATCTTCGGCACCGATGGCAGCGGCCGAGATATCCTGCTGCGAACGCTCGTTGCCACGAGGCTGTCAGTCGTGATGGCGCTCAGCGCGACAGCCGTCGGAATCGTCTGCGGCGTGCTGCTTGGCCTCCTGCCGCTCGTCCTCGGCGGCACACCTGGGCGCTGGCTTGTGGCGGGCATCAACATCGGCGTCGCGTTTCCGGGGCTGCTGCTGGCGATCGCTTTCTCGGTGATCCTCGGCCAGAGCGGGTTCGCAGCGAGTCTCGCGATCGCGATCGCGATGATGCCGAACTACGCGCGTCTCGTGCACAACCTTGCCGCCTCAGTGTGGGGGCGCGACTACGTTTCGGCTGCGCTCGTGTTGGGTGTGCCGAAACGGCAGATCGTACTGCGGCACGTGCTGCCAAACATTCGCGATCCGCTGCTCGTCAACGCCGCACTTACCGCTGGTGGAAC
>JAGNOB010000039.1 GCA_017990305.1 Leucobacter sp. | reverse complement strand
GACTTCACTGTCGAGGTTCGGCTGCCTCGCTGAGATTGGTGCCGACCCCAGCGGTCCTCGCTAAGCTGGCGCCATGATCGGTGAGAATCTTCTTGGCCCAGAACCCACGCTCCTCGCCCCTGAAACGGCGGTCGCTGAGGCGCTCGCCGCAGGGCGCGATCCCGAGTCCGTTGTGCGCGAGCACCCGGAGTCACCGCTCGCGTGGGTCGAGCTCTCTGACGAAGCTGCGGTCGCGGGGCGCGAGATCGAGGCGTACGCGTTTGCGCGCGTCGGCTACCACCGCGGGCTCGACAAGCTCCGCAAGTCGGGCTGGCGCGGAGCCGGGCCGGTGCCCTGGTCGCACGAGCCGAACCGTGGCGTGCTCCGCGCACTCTACGCGCTCCGCCGTGGCGCCGAGGCGATCGGAGAGACCGGCGAGGTCGAGCGGCTCACCGAGTTCCTCAACGGGGCAGACGCGACCGCGATTGCGGAGATTGAAGGGGCGCGGTAGCCGCGAGACAGAGCAATACTGGGTCGAGGCGACCCAGATAGCGGCCCGGGCGAGAACGCCCGGGCCGCCTCTGTCTGTGGGACCCGGCGGTCTCTAGCTGGATCTCGTGCCGAGCGTCGCGTCGACGAGGCGGCGCGTCTCGGCGGGAGTCATCGGCGCGCGGGCAAGTGTGCGCAGGATGATGGCGCCGGTGAGCGCCTCCGCGATCTCCTGGAAGGGGGCGTCGGCGGTGAGGTTCGGGACCTCCCCGATTCCGGCCTGCAGTCGCCCAGTGAGGGTGTCCTCGCCGCTGATGCTGCTGCGCACCCGCATGGCGACCTCGGGGTTGTCGGTTGCGGCGGCGATGAGCGACCGCAGGAGGCCATCGCTGTCGGGGTCGCCGAGTGTCGCGAAGACGCTGTCGAGCCAGGTGGCGATGTCGTCTGCCACGTGCCCGGCATGGGGGATTGGGTGGGCCTCCCTAAGAAGCATTCCCTCGACCAGGCACTCGGCGATGATCGCGCTCTTCGACTTCCACCACCGGTAGATCGTCTGCTTGCCAACACCGGCCTCGGCTGCGATGCCCTCGATGGTGAGGCGCTCGAAGCCGACCTCGGCGAAGCGCTTCGCCGTCGCTTGGAGGATCTTGATCCGTGAGGCCTCGCTCCGCACCGGCCCACTGCGCGCTGACGCGCTAGGAGTGATGGGCGTGCCTGCGTCGCGATCACCTGCCGCAGGGCCGCTGGGCGCTGGCGACATGGGAACCTCCTGTGTGTTGCGTGCGGGAATTTGTCTAGACGAGACGTTGCGTCTTATTCTAGCAAGGTTGGCCAATCCGGGGAAGCGTTGGCCAGACGCTCGCTGCCCGGAACCGGAGCGAGCCCGCACGATGCATGACGCGCGAACGCGCAAGAAACGGGAAGCACATGGCCGAGCTGTTACACCGATTGGGGCTCTTCGCCTCCCGACGCGCCTGGCCGGTACTCACCGCCTGGGCCGTGATTCTGGGGCTCTCGGCCGGTGGATTCCTCATCGGCTTCAAGACGCTCACCTCAAGCTTCGACGTGCCAGGCACCGCCTCCGGTGAGGTCATCGAGGAGCTCGAGAAGAAGCTTCCCGACTTCAGCGGAGCCGCCGGCACCGTCGTCTACGCGACCGAAGACGGCAGCCCGCTGTCTGCCGAACAGCGCGCGGAAATCAGCAAGCTTGTCGCCTCGGCAGACGGGCTCGACGACGTTGCTGGCGTTGTGGATCCCTTCGACACCGAAACCGAGCGCGCCGACCAGGCGGCGAAGATCGCCGACGGGCGCGCGGAACTTGAGGACGGCCGAGCGCAGATCGCGGACGGTCGCACCCAGCTCACGAGCGGCCAGGAACAGCTCGATGCCGGCCGCGCACAGCTTGCTGACGGCCAGAAGCAGCTCGACGCTGGCAAGGCGCAGGCCGAAGCCGCCGGCTTCCCGACGGACCAGCTCGCCGCGCAGCAGGCGATGCTCGACGCGCAGGCGGCAGAACTCGAAAAGCAGCAGGCAGTCATCGACGACGCGCTGGCCGAGCTCACCACGCAGGAGGCGAAGCTCGAAGACGGGGCAGCCCAGCTCGAACTCGGGGCTGAGCTCATGGGCTTCGCGGATGAGATCCGCATGGTCTCAGAAGACGGCAGCACCGCGCTCGTGAATGTCGCGTTCACCGAACCGCGTCTCGACCTCTCTGAGGAAGCCAAGGATGGCGTCATTGACCACTTCGAGTCGGCGCCGATCGCAGGGCTGCAGCTCGGTTTCTCGACCGATATCGCGCAGGGGATCCCGCAGATCCTCGGCGTCGGCGAGGTCATCGGCGTGCTCATCGCGGCCGTCGTGCTTGTGATCGTGCTCGGCTCCTGGCTCGCCGCAACCTTCCCGCTCGTCACCGCGATCACGGGCGTGGGCATCGGATCCCTCGCCACGCTCGCCTTCTCCGGCGTCGTGCAGATGGCCTCGGTCACGCCGATCTTCGGCGTAATGCTCGGCCTCGCGGTCGGCATTGACTACGCGCTGTTCATCATCAACCGACATCGCAAGCAGATGCTCGAAGGCATGCCCGTGCGCGAATCGATCGCGCTCGCGAACGGTACGGCCGGCACCGCGGTGGTCTTCGCCGGCGCAACCGTGATCGTCGCGCTGCTCGCGCTGAACATCACCGGCATCCCGTTCCTCGGCCTCATGGGTACGGCAGGCGCGTTCAGCATCCTCGTTGCGGTGCTGCTGACAATCTCGGCGATCCCCGCGCTCCTCGGACTCGCGGGCGACCGCGTCCTTGGTAAGAAGGGCCGCGCCGCAGTCGCGCAGCTTGGCTCGGCACCTGGATCCGCATCCTCCCCTGCCGAGCCTGCGCCCGCGAAGGCGACGAAGGCCGCGAAGCCGATCCGCCCGATGCCGACGTGGCGCGCGATCGTCACGGCGGTCGGCGTCGTGGTGGCGCTGCTCATCATCGCGATTCCCTCGCTCTCGATGCGCATGGGGCTGCCGGGCGGCGAGTCCGAGCCCGCTGGATCCGCCTCGCACCTCGCGCACACGCTCACCGAGAAGCAGTTTGGTGAGGGAGCGACCGGCACGATCCTCGTCACGGCCAACCTCCCCGACGGGCTCGACGACGAGGGTCTGCTCGAGTCGCAGGTGAGCGTCGCCCGACAGCTCTCAGGGCTCGACGACGTGACCGCGGTCGCACCGATCGCCGTGTCTGACGACAACCGGATGGCCGCGTTCCAGGTGATTCCCGCAGAGGGCCCGAACAGCGAGTCGACCGAGACGCTCGTGCGCGAGTTGCGTGAGCTGCCGCCCGTCGACGGCTCCATCGAGCTCGGCGTCGCAGGCCAGGCAGCGATCAACATTGACATCTCAGAGGGACTCGCGGACGCGCTCCCCGTCTACCTCCTGGTTGTCGTCGGCCTGTCGTTCATCATCATGACCATGGTGTTCCGCTCGCTACTCGTCCCGCTGATCGCGACCGCCGGCTTCGTCCTCTCGCTGTTCGCGACGTACGGCGTCGCTACGGCGGTGTTCCAGTGGGGCTGGTTCGGTGAGCTGCTCGGGATCCACACCCCTGGACCCCTGCTCAGCTTCCTGCCGATCATCCTCGTCGGGATCCTGTTCGGGCTCGCGATGGACTACCAGCTGTTCCTCTCGACAGGTATGCGCGAGGCCTACGTGCACGGCGCGCCCGCGCGGCTCGCCGTGGCGCAGGGCTTCCGTGCGGGGCGGCGCGTGGTCATCGCGGCGGCACTCATCATGATCGCGGTGTTCGGTGGCTTCATCAGTTCCGACTCGGTGATGATCAAATCGTTCGGCGTCGGCCTCGCCGTTGGCGTCGCGCTCGACGCGTTCCTCGTGCGGATGCTGCTCATGCCCGCGATCATGCACCTGCTCGGCAAGTCCGCGTGGTGGCTGCCGAAGTGGCTCGACAGGATCATCCCGAACGTCGACGTCGAGGGCGCGAGCATCGAGCGCAAGCACCCGGCACCCTAGAGCGTGGGGCAGGTCAGACGCTATCCGGACAAGCGGGGGTGTTCGGTTCGTCTGGCTCTGCCTCGGGCGGGAGCAGCTGTTGCTGAATTGTCGCGTGCCTGAGGAGGAATGCGCGCTCATCGAGCTTCTTCCGCCGCAACCAGCCGGTCACTTCGGAGTTGTGCTTGCTCGCGTTGCACGACGCGCAAGCCGGAACGACGTTGGCGAGTGTGTAGCGTCCCCCACGTGAGATGGGCTGTACGCAGTCGCGTTGCAACGCCGCCCCGTCTCCCTGGCAGTAGGCGCAGCCACCCCACGCATCAAGCAGGCTGTGCCACTCGGCGTCAGTGAGGTCGTTGTCGACGCGGGCGAGCCGGTTCTGCCGACGCTTGGCGTAGCGCGCGTTGGTCGCAGCGGAACGCTTTGCTGGATACTTTCGGCGGGGAGGCACGGCTCCACCGTACTCGGATTTGGCGGCGAATCCAGTTGTCGGGCGCGGAACTTAGCTGCGGGCGCGTCCCAGGCCGCCACCACTGCGTGCGGCGTAGACGTCGCGCAGCGCCGGTTCAAGCTCTGGCCATTGAAACTCGTAGCCAGCCGCGAGCAGCTTCTCGGAAGCGACCCAGCGGCTCTTGAGTACCATTTCTGACTCTGTGCGAAGCGCCCAGGTCGCTGGCTCGAGCATCCAGCGAAACGCGGGGAGCCCAAACCGTGCCCCAACAGTGCGGCGCATGGTGCGCATGACCGTGCGATTGTCGCTCGCACCGGGTGAGGCGACGTTCAATGGGCCCGAGAGCGTATCGTTCGCGAGCGCGAACCGGACCGCCCCGACAACATCGTCGATGTGCACCCAACTGAAGCGTTGCCGCCCTCGCGTGCGATGCCAGCCGGGCCCAGTGGGATCCGTGGGGTCGGGGCCGATTCCTCGATAGCGGCGGTGCCTGAACCACGGGCCGTCGTACTGGGTGCCGCCGACGCCGAGTCTTGCCAAGCGGAACAACATATTGGTGGCGGGACCATCTCCGATCGCGATTGCCACTCGCAACGCGACCCTGCGGGTGCCGGGGAGATCGGGGGTGAAGAACTCGCGCTCCCAGTTTCGCGCGATATCGACGGAGAAGCCCCTGCCGAGCTCTCCTGTGCTTTCGGTCTGTGGACGATCCATTGCATGGCGATAGATCGTGGCTGTACTCGCGTTCAGCCAGACAGCGGGCGGATTGGCGCTGGCGGCGATTGCGGCTGCGATAGCGCGGGTGGTGTCAACCCGTGACCGCAGTATCTCGTTGCGATTGGCGTCGGTGTATCGGCAATCGACGCTCTTGCCTGAGAGGCCAATGACGGCGTCTGCGCCATCGACGAGACGTTGGATCGCGGCCGGATCGCCCCAGCTTGCGTCTGCGCCGGTCCGTCCGATGGTCGAAACGTGCCAGCCGTCTGCTGCCAAATCGTCTCGGAGTCGAGTGCCGAGGAACCCTGAGGCCCCTCCGATAACGATGCGGTGTGCGGCCATGGATCCCCCTTGTGGACAGCCCTGCACATTCAGCCTAGCTAGCTCCTAGAGGAATCAGGCCAGATTCTTAGTGCGGCGTTCAGGTGCGGCACGTACCCTGAGGTGTACCGAGTGCCCAGCACGTACGGGTGCTCCCGAGAGAGAGGGAAGCCAGTATGACAATGCAAGAAGCCCGAATTCCGGCCGCGCAGGGGGACATGAACCGCCCGAGCGGAGTCGCTCAGTACCTGAGCCCGGTCGTGCACGACCTCACCGCGCTCCACGTGAATGCGAAGCAGGCGCACTGGCACGTTCGCGGCATGAACTTCGTGAGCATTCACGAGTTTCTCGACGTGATCGTCGAGAACGCGCAGAACGGTGCGGACACTGTCGCCGAGCGCATTATCGCCCTGGGCCTGCCCATCGACGCCCGCATCACGACTGTCGCGGCGCGCGCGACGAACCCCGAACTCAGCCCTGGATTCCAGCAGGCGAAGGTGACCGTCCGCGAGATGGTCGCCCAGCTCGATGCAACCCTCGAAACCGTGTATCACGCGATCGAGGGGCTCGAGAGCGTCGATCCGGTGAGCCAGGACATTGCGATCGCGGTCGCGCAGCAGCTTGATAAGGACAGGTGGTTCCTGTCCTCGCACTTCGCAGAGGCATAGCCAAAGCTGAGGCAGCGCCCGGCAGCATCTCAGGTGCTGCCGGGCGCTGTTCTGTGCCTCCCGGGGCGCGGGAACCTTCGCTCCGCTAGACTGGCTCGGTATCTGCCTAGTGCGAAGGAAGGGGCTGAGATGCCCGCTGTACTGATCACCGGTGCCCAATGGGGCGATGAGGGGAAGGGTCGGGCAACCGATCTGCTCGGGAGCCGTGTCGACTACGTCGTGAAGTTCAACGGCGGTAACAACGCCGGTCACACGGTCGTCATTGGCGACCAGAAATATGCGCTTCACCTGCTGCCATCCGGCATTCTCACCCCCGGTGTCGTCCCCGTCATTGCGAACGGAGTCGTCGTCGACCTTGCGGTGCTGAAGCTCGAGCTCGACGCGCTCAAGGAGCGTGGAGTCGACGTCTCGAAGCTGAAGGTGAGCGCGAACGCGCACGTCATCACCGAGTACCACCGCACACTCGATAAGGTCACCGAGCGCTTCCTCGGTAAGCGCCAGATCGGTACGACCGGCCGCGGCATCGGCCCCGCGTACGCCGACAAGATCAACCGCGTCGGAATCCGCATTCAGGACATCTTCGACGAGGGCATCCTGCGGCAGAAGGTCGAGGCGGCTCTCGACTTCAAGAACCAGGTGCTCGTTAAGATCTACAACCGCCGCGCGATCGACGCCGACGAGGTCGTGGCCGACCTGCTCGAATACCGCGAGCTGCTCGAGCCAATGGTGTGCGATACGGGGCTGCTGCTCCACAACGCACTCGCTGACGATAAGACCGTGCTGTACGAAGCGGGCCAGGCGACGATGCTCGATATCGACCACGGCACCTACCCGTTTGTCACAAGCTCGAACGCAACCTCCGGTGGCGCATCGACGGGTTCGGGCGTCCCGCCGCACCAGATCGACCGCATCATCGCGGTGATCAAGGCGTACACGACCCGTGTCGGGTCGGGGCCCTTCCCAACTGAACTCTTCGATGAGATGGGCGAGTTCCTGCAGACGCAGGGCGGCGAGTTCGGCGTGACCACTGGCCGAGCCCGTCGTTGCGGCTGGTACGACGCGCCGATGGCCCGTTACGCGGCCCGCATCAACGGTGTCACCGACTTCGTGCTTACGAAGCTCGACGTGCTCTCGGGCATCAAGTCGATCCCCGTGTGCGTCGCGTACGACGTCAACGGCGTGCGCCACGACGAGATGCCGGTGAACCAGTCGGACTTCCACCACGCGACTCCGATCTATCAGGAGTTCCCTGGCTGGGACGAGGACATCACGGGGTGCCGCACGTTCGAGGACCTGCCGAAGAACGCGCAGGACTACATCGTTGCGCTCGAGGCGATGAGCGGCGCGCGGTTCTCCGCGGTCGGCGTTGGCCCCGAGCGCGAGCAGGTTGTCGTACTGCACGACCTGCTGAGCTGAGAGGTAACCAGATGAGTGGCTTGACTCCTGAGGAGCGGCTCGGACGCCTGCGTTCGAGCATCGACAACATCGATGCTGCGCTCGTGCACATGCTTGCCGAGCGCTTCCGCTGCACTCAGGAGGTCGGGCAGCTCAAGGCAGAGTTCGACATGCCGCCGTCCGATCCCGCCCGTGAGGCGCGGCAGATCGCTCGCCTGCGAAGCCTCGCTGAGGCCGCGCACCTCGACCCGGAGTTTGCCGAGAAATGGTTCAACTTCGTGGTCGCCGAGGTTATTCAGCACCACACGGCGATCGCTGCGGACTCGCGCGACGGAGAGTAGCCGCGCTGGGCGGGCGCTCGCGCTGGCGCCTCCCCTAAGATCGAGGAATGGCTGTCACTGATGATGTGATCCTTCGGATCAAAGAGATGATTCGAACGGGCGAGCTCGGACCAGGCGATAGGTTGCCTCCCGAGAAAGAGCTCGGTGAGCTGCTTGGCGCCTCTCGTAACTCGCTGCGCGAGGCTGTGAAGGCGCTCGAAGTGATCCGAGTGCTCGATGTCCGGCGCGGTGACGGAACCTACGTCACCAGCCTTGAGCCTGAACTGCTGCTCGAAGCGGTCAGTTTTGCAGCCGACCTGCACAGTGACGATTCCGTGCTTGAAATGTTCGAGGTGCGTCGCATGCTCGAGCCCCAGGCCGCGGCGCGAGCCGCTCACTCCATGGACGCGGAGATGCTGGCGATGCTCACCGCCGAGGTCGAACGCGCGTCTGGCGACACCGATGTTGAGGCGCTGGTGCAGCACGATTCTGATTTTCATCGCGCGATTGTGCGCGCGGTCGGTAACGATTACCTCGCCGGGCTCATTGAGTCACTGTCGGCGCACACGGTGCGGGCCCGGGTCTGGCGCGGGCTTACGCAGGCCGGCGCCGTCGAGCGCACAATCGCGGAGCATCGCGATATCGTGCGGGCGCTCGAGGTCAGGGACGCGGATCTTGCCGCGGCGCTGATGCTCGCGCACATCGCTGGCGTTGAGAGCTGGCTGCGAGACGCGGCGACCGCTGGACGGTAAACGTTCGGGGTAAAAGATCCCATGACTTTCTTTGAATATGCTGCTTTCGGGCAAAATTCCTCCTGAGTTGGGTAGTCTTTCCGTAAGACATCCCACCTTTGTGAGAAATGAGTGTTCAATGAAGTTCGCCCAGCTTGGCCCCGTCGGGTCAGAGGTTCCCGTGCTCGTGGCCGATGCGGCCACATACGACCTGCGCGCGGTCACCGCGAAGATCGACGGCGCCTTCCTCGAATCAGGCATCCCCGAGGTGCAGCGTCTCCTCGCCGCGGGTGAGCTCCCGGAGCTCGAAAGCGCCTCCGACCTCCGCGTCGGATCTCCGATCGCTCGCCCCTCGGCACTCGTCTGCGTGGGAATGAACTACGCAGCACACGCG
>JAGNOB010000038.1 GCA_017990305.1 Leucobacter sp. | reverse complement strand
TGCTGTGCGCCGTGCAGCTGCTCAGCGCGATCGCAGGGGTCGTGCTCGGTGCACGCGTCGCGATGAACGTCGGCCGCGACCTCCGTCGCGCCGTCTTCCACCGCATCGATGGGCTCGAGGCCGAGCAGCTCGCAGGCTTCGGCGTGCCGACGCTCATCACCCGCTCGACGAACGACGTGCAGCACGTGCAGGTGCTCGTGCTCATGACCCTCAACACCCTCGTCTCCGCGCCGATCATGTGCGTCGGCGGCATCGTGCTTGCCCTGCGCGCAGACGCGAGTCTTGCCTGGCTCGTCTGGAGCTCGGTGCTGCTGCTCGTCATCGTTGTCGGCGGGCTCGTGCTGCGGGTGCTCCCAATGTTCCGCGACCTGCAGGGGCGCATCGACGAGATCAACGGGGTACTGCGCGAGCAGATCGTGGGCATCCGCACCGTGCGCGCCTTCGTTCGCGAGGATCACGAGGCGCAGAAGTACCGGCGGGTGAACGAGGCGCTCACGCGCATCTCGATCCGCGTCGGCGAAGTATTCGTGCTCATGTTCCCCGCGATCTCGATGATTCTGCACCTCGCCTCCGCGGCCGTGCTCTGGTTCGGCGGGCACCAGGTCGCCGCAGGCGAACTCAACATCGGCTCGCTCACCGCGTTTCTGCAATACCTCGTACAGATCCTCGTCGCGCTCATGACGGCGGTCTTCATGATCATGCTCATTCCGCGCGCGATGGTCGCGTCCGAGCGCATCCAAGAGGTACTCGGAGCCCCCGAGCTCCACACAGGCGCACTCGGGCAGCTGCCGCCTGCCGAGACGCCCACCGAGAACCGGGTCGAGTTCGCAGACGCGACGTACGGCTACCCGGGGGCCGCCGAACCCGTCGTGCAGGGTGTCTCCTTCGCCGTCGAGCCCGGCACGGTGACAGCCGTTGTCGGCGCGACGGGATCTGGCAAGAGCACGCTCGTCGGCATGCTCGCGGGCTTCACCAGGCCGCAGCGCGGCAGCGTGACGATCGGCGGCGTCGACGTCTCGCGGCTCAGCCGCGAACAGCGGTCGCACGTGATCGGGCTCGTGCCGCAGCGAGCGATCCTCTTCTCGGGCACGGTCGCATCGAACCTCCGCCTCGCAGACCCAGACGCGAGCGACGAAGCCCTCTGGGCCGCGCTTCGCGTCGCCCAGGCCGAAGACTTCGTGCGGGCACTCCCAGAGGGGCTCGACGCACCCATCGCGCAGGGCGGTGCGAACGTTTCTGGCGGTCAGCGACAGCGCCTCTGCATCGCCCGTGCCGTCGTCGCGCAGCCACGCGTCTACGTGCTCGACGACGCATTCTCCGCGCTCGACGTCGTCACCGACGCGCGAGTGCGCTCAGCTCTTGCGGCCGCGGCCGACGGCGCCTCGATGGTCGTCGTCGCGCAGCGCATCGCCACGGTCGAATCGGCCGACCGCATCATCGTGCTCGACCGCGGGCGCGTTGTCGGGGCCGGGCCGCACGAGCAGCTCCTGCGCACGTGCCCCGAGTACATGGAAATCGTCGCATCGCAGGCGGACACCGGCGAGGACACACCCCCGAGCGCCCCCGTTACGCAGGAAGGAACCCACGCATGAGCGAGTTGAACCCAGCACCGGTGCCAGCCCTCGACGGGCCACAGCGCGAGCGCAGGGCGCGCGCTTGGGACACCACGAAACGGCTCCTCGCCCTCATCGGCGCAGAGCGCCGCGGGGTGGTGTTCACGCTCATCTTCACGACAGCGTCGGTCGTGCTTGCGGTGATTGCGCCGAAGGTACTCGGCCTCGCGATCGACGTGATCCACCGCGGCGTCACGGGAGACGGCATCGACTTCGAGCAGCTCGGCAAGCTCATCTGGCTCGTGCTCGCCCTCTACGTCGGCTCGGCCGTGCTCATGTGGGCCCAGGGCTACCTGCTCAACCTCATCAGCATGCGCGTGATGTTCGGCCTCCGCGAAGACGTCGAACGCAAACTCAACCGCCTGCCAGTGAGCTACTTCGACGGGCGGCAGCGTGGCGACGTGATCTCGCGCGTCACCAACGACGTCGACAACATTCAGACGGCAGTGCAAGACGCGTTCGCGCAGCTCGTCCAGTCCGTGCTCACGCTCATCGGCATCACCGTCATGATGTTCGTGATCTCGTGGCAGCTCGCCCTGCTCACACTGCTCGTCGTGCCCGTCGCCGCGCTGCTGCTCGTGCAGATCGGCTCGCGATCGCAGCGGCGCTTTGCCGCGCAGTGGGAGCAGACAGGCGAGGTCAACGGGCACGTCGAAGAGTCGCTCTCTGGCATCGACGTGATTCGCTCCTTCGGTGCGAGCGAGGCGACGCTCGCCGAGTTCGACAGGCGCAACGCCGAGCTCACGAAGGCGTCGTTCGGGGCGCAGGCGCTCTCGGGCAGCATCATGCCGACGATGACGTTCGTCTCGGCGCTGTCGTACGTGCTCATCGCCGTCGCCGGCGGCGTGCGCGTCGCGAGTGGCCAGATGAGCCTCGGCGACGCGGTCGCCTTCATCCAGTACACCCGCGAGTTCACCCAGCCGCTCAGCGAGATGACGAGCGTCGCGAACATGCTGCAGTCGGGCATCGCCTCGGCCACCCGCACATTCGAGCTACTCGACGCGGAAGAGGAAGAGGAGACGCAGCGCGCTGACGCGGTGGGCGTTGCCGACGCCGGGCCGCACCCAGTGGACGCGGCCGGTACTGGGCCCGACCCGGCCGCCGCCGCGGCCACTGAGCGTGGCAGGGTGAGCTTCGAGCACGTGGCCTTCGGGTACTCGCCCGAGCGCCCGCTCATCACTGACCTCAGCCTCGAGGTGAGCCCGGGACAGACCGTTGCCATCGTCGGGCCGACGGGCGCTGGCAAGAGCACCCTCGTGAACCTGCTCATGCGCTTCTACGAGCTCGACAGGGGCGTGATTCGCCTCGACGGTGCCGACATCCGCGAGCTCACCAGGCAGGAGGTGCGCGCCCGCACCGGGATGGTGCTGCAAGACGCGTGGCTCTTCGCCGGCACGATCCGCGAGAACATTCGCTACGGCCGCCTCGCAGCGAGCGACGAGGAAGTGGAGGAGGCCGCGCGGGCGACCCTCGTCGACCGCTTCGTGCAGCACCTGCCAGAGGGCTACGACACCGTCATCGGCGATGACAACAGCTCGCTGTCGGCCGGCGAGCGCCAGCTCATCACGATCGCGCGCGCCTTCATCGCCCGCCCAGACGTGCTCATCCTCGACGAGGCAACGTCGTCGGTCGATACGCGAACCGAGCGCCTCGTGCAGACCGCGATGTCGCGGCTCCGCGAGGGGAGAACGTCGTTCGTGATCGCGCACAGGCTCTCGACGATCCGCGACGCCGACGTCATCCTCGTGCTCAGCGAAGGCGACATCGTTGAGCAGGGCGACCACGCCGCGCTCCTCGCGGTGAACGGCCGCTACGCCGAGCTGCATCGCGCACAGGAGCAGGGGAGCGCGCTGTGATCGCCGAGGTGTTTGCCGGGCTGCAAGACGGGCTGCTCGCGATGACAGCGTCGCCGTTCGCGCTGCTCGTGCTGTTCGCCCTCTGCTTTGTCGACGGCTTCTTTCCTCCCGTGCCGAGCGAGACGATCGTCATCTCGCTCGCTGCGGTGGCCGCGAGCGGGCAGGGGCCGCCGCTGATCCTCGTCCTCCTCATCGCGGCCGCGGGCGCGTTTGCCGGTGACCTCACCGCGTACGCGATCGGCACGAAGCTCCCGCTCGAACGCATCCCGATCTTCAAGACGGGCAGGGGCAAGAGCGCGCTTGAGTGGGCGCGGAGCCAGATCGGCAAGCGCGGCGGATCCCTCATCCTTGCAGCGCGCTACGTTCCGATTGGCCGCGTGGCCGTCAACGTCACCGCGGGCTCCATCGGCTACCCGTTCCGCAAGTTCGCGCTGTTCGCGGCGCTCGCGGGGCTGAGCTGGGGCGCGTTCTCGGTGGTGATCGGGGTCGGCGCTGGAACGCTCGTCGCCGAGAACCCGCTCCTCGCCTCGCTCATCGGTGTCGTCGTCGGAGTCGGCCTTGGCTGGGTGATTGAGACGGCGCTGCGGGCACGGAGCGCGGCCGTGGAGCGGCGGCAGGCCAGGGCCCAGAAGGGGTCCCAGCCCGGGCCGCACGTTGGGCCGCAGGTCGAAAGAGAATCGCTATGAGTGAAGTAAGAATTACGCGGGGGATACCCGCGGGAAAGCGCTGGGCTGTGGCATCGCTGTACTGGGACGCTTTCGGTGCGAAGCTGCGGCCCGCGCTCGGCGATCGCGTGCGCGGTGAGCGCTTCATTGCCAGCGTGCTCAACTCCGAACAGGTGTTCTGCGCGCAGGTGGATGGCGCGGTGCTCGGCGTCGTCGGCTTCTACGCCGGGAGGGAGGGCGCGATCGGGTTCTCGTATCGGGAGCTCGCGCGACAGGGCTCACCGCTGACCGCGCCGTGGCGCGCCCTGCTGCTCGCAGTGCTCGCCCGCAAGCCCGACAGGCGAGAGATGTTGCTCGACGGGCTCTCGGTCTCGCCCGCTGCCCGGGGCACCGGTATCGGCACCCAGCTGATCGCCGCGGCCGTCGCCGAGGCGCAGCGGCAGGGCAAACAGGCCGTCAGATTGAGCGTAGTAGACTCGAATCCCCGAGCGCGGGCGCTCTACGAGCGGCTCGGATTCGTGCCAGACAAGACAGTCTCGATCGGCGTGTTTGGGCGGATGTTCGGCTTTCAGAAATCGACTGACATGGTGCTTCGCGTGGGCCAGGGAGGAGCGGTGTGACCCTGCACGGTATCTCGGCCAAGACAATCGTCGAGGCCTGCTTCGACCTCGATGGTGTCGCCCAGCTCGCCACCGTGTACGACGTCGCGCGGGCAGTTGGCGTGGAAGACCAGCCAGTGCGCATCGCGATCCGCCGAATGCAGACCGCCGGCGTGCTCACCCAGGTGGGTCGGGGGCGAAAGGGGCACCTCGTGCTCTCCGCCGGCGCCCGCGCCCGCGACCTCGCGGACCAGGCGTACCTGACGCTCGCCGCCGCGCAGGATGCTGGCGAGCAGACCTGGGGCGGATCCTGGCACCTCTACACGTTCTCGGTTCCTGAGCAGCTCCGGCAGCACCGCGACGCGATCCGCTCCGCCCTCGTGCGGCTTGGCGCGGCCCCGCTCGCGCAGGGGCTGTACGTCAGCCCCTTCCCGCTCCGCTCGGCGCTCGACGTCGAGTCGGCGGAGCAGTATCTCATCGTCGCGGAGGCGCAGACGCTCACCGGGCCGGGCCTCGGAAGCCCGAAGGAGATCGCCGAGACGCTGTGGCCGGCCGCGGCCATCGAGGAGGCGTACGCGCCGCTCGGCGAGCTCCTGGCTGGGTGGCGGACCGCCGCAGCTACGGACGACGTTCCCGAGCGCCTCGCGGCGTCGCTGCGTCTCGCAGAAGCGTTCAGCTTTGCGATGGAGCGCGACCCGCTCGTGCCCCCCGAACTCCGAGAAGCCAGCTGGTCACCGCCCGAGACCCGTCGGGAATTCTGGCGTGCGTGGGATGCGCTGCAGCGCGACCTGCCAGCCGTGACGCTGTTTGAGAGCTTCCGGGAGCCGGGCCGAGCGTAGCCCTCCTGTTGTGTACGCCACACACCTTGTAAGCTGGGGGTCTTGGGCGCCGCCGGACGTCTCCGGCGGACCGAGCGGGGCCGTATCGATGCGCACATCAGATCTACAGATCTAAGGCTGTTAGGATTTCGCAGATAGGGCCGAACGTATCCGCTGCAGCAGTACGACCAGGAGAGTCAATGGCTATCGCGAACACCGTAACCGAAACCGCACCCGCCGCACAGGTTGCAGCGGAGGCGACCCCGGAGATCCAGCGATCCGCTGCTGACCGCTTCATGCGAAGTCTCCTGCGAGTCGAGGGCGCGAAGAAGACACCGTTCATCAACCGCGATGCGCACCGTAACTTCCGCGTCGCTATTGTGATTTCTGGTGTCCGTTGCCTCATCACCTACCTGCTCATTCCCATCCTTGTCCCCATTCTGGGCATGGCTGGCGTGCTCGCGGCCCCCATCGGCATTGCGCTCTGTCTGGTCGCCGTGGTGAACGGTGTGGTGAGCGTGCGCCGCTTCTGGATCAGTGACCATCGCGGGAAGTGGATGTACACCTGGTTCATTGTGTTCGTCTTCGCGATCCTCGCGGTCGCCATGTATTCCGATATCGCCAGCATTGTGAGGCTCGTATGACCCCCACCAACGACACCCCCGAAACACTTGACGTCGTGGAGAATGTGCCCGTCGTCGACGCGGACGGCTTCGACGACGACGGCCCGGAGAACGTGCCGGCGAACGCCTGGATCACGATGGGCCTCTTCGCGGCGTTTGTTATCGCGTTCGGCACCTGCGCGTCGACGTTCATGTTCAACTAGGGAACGCTGCGCCCGACTCGGGCTTGCTGCTGCCGACGGTCGCGACGAAGTGATGAAATAGGCAGATGACGTATTCAGCTCCTCGCATGAACCCGCAAGAGTCGCGGGCGTGGCTCGGTCTTGTGTCGGTCTCTCAGCTGTTGCCGCACGTGCTTGACTCGCAGCTGCTGCGTGACTCTGAGCTCACCCACTTCGAATTCACTGTGTTGTCGGCTCTGTATGTTGCCCCCGACTCCACGCTCCGCATGTCGAAGCTCGCTGAGGAGACCGCGGCGACGCTGCCGCGACTCTCGCACGTCTGCACTCGCATGGGGAAGCGGAGCCTGCTTGAGCGGGTGCCGTCATCGGAGGACAAACGTGCCACCGACGTGGTGCTGACCTCAGAGGGGCGGCGCCTGTTCATTCGTTCGATTTCGAAGCACATCGAGCTCGTGCGGCGGCTCGTGATTGATGCTCTGAGCCCGGAGCAGCTTGATGCGCTCGCGGAGATTTCCGAGACGATCGGCGCCAGGCTTGAGGGGTACGAACCGGGATAGGGAGGGATTTCCCAGGCCCATCCGAAATGATTGTTGCGACAACTACTTTATTGCCGTGCGGTGGCGCGAGATCTGAAGCGCACACCGTACGGGAATCGATCTGGGCTGCAGACACGTGGCCCGACAGAAAGCAGACATGAGCAGCAACGCAACCAAGCAGCAACCACCCGCAGCGCGACGCAGCTCGCGGCTTCTGCTCGCCGTTATCGGGGGAGCCCTGCTCGTCGCGCTCATCGCGGGCGCAGCCTGGTGGTTCACGAGCCGGGCGGATGCCGCAGGCTCAAGCGCGCAGTTCGATGCGAACGGGGTTCCTGTCGAGCGCGCGGACGGACTCCCCGCCGAGACATCGCTCGGGGTGAACGAGTTGCGCGTGCGCGCCTTCGACGAGGTCGCGGCTTTCTATCAAGACGCGGTCGGCCTCGAGGTGCTCGAGGAGTCTGCGGGCGACATGCTCCTCGGCCTCGAGAAGGAGCCGCTCATCCGCCTGATCCAGTCTGAGGAGCCGCTGCCAAGTCCGACCGATGCCGGGCTTTTCCACACGGCCATTCTGTTCCCCGACGAGGCAGCGCTCGCGGCGACCCTGCTGCTCGCGGCCGAGCATGCCCCCGGGCTGTATCAGGGGTCTGCGGATCACCTCGTCAGTGAGGCGTTTTACTTCGGCGACCCCGAAGGAAACGGTGTGGAACTGTACGTCGACCGCCCACGCGCAGAATGGCAGTGGGAAGACGGCAAGGTGAAGATGGACAGTCTTCCCCTTGACCCGACAACCTTCATCAACGAACACTTGCCTGAAGGGGGAGCAGACGAGGCGCGCCGTGCGGCGACCGTGGGGCACGTGCACCTCAAAGTCGGCGATCTCGACGAGGCGCGTGCGTTCTACGCTGATGCGCTCGGCT
This sequence comes from Leucobacter sp., assembly GCA_017990305.1. Lineage (GTDB taxonomy): Bacteria > Actinomycetota > Actinomycetes > Actinomycetales > Microbacteriaceae > Leucobacter. Next base: position 1,155 of record JAGNOB010000038.1, on the reverse strand, counting down.
TCGACGTCGTGTCGGAAGGGGACGGTGCCCTGTTCTACTCGGCTGGGGGCTACCACCACCACCTTGCCACGAACACTTGGCAGAGTGCGGGGGCCGGCCCCCGCACGACCGAGGTGGGGCTGGGCGCGGTGACTGTTGCACTGCCAGATGCCGCCGCGGTTGACGCAGTGGCCGCAAGGCTCGACGACGCCGACGCTGCCTACGAGCGTGTCGAACGCGGCATCGTTGCGGCGGATCCCTGGGGAAACACGCTGCGACTCATCGCCGCCGCTTCGCGCTAGCCGCCGCTAGACACTCACGCCTGTTCGAGCTGCGTCTTCCGCCGCGTCGGCACCCCGGTACGCCGCGCGCAGCCCGAACCCGAACGCGAGGGCGACGAAGAACATGAGCACGCCATACACGGCTGCGGGGAGCGAGAGCTCCATGCTGCCGAGCACGGTCTGCGCGATGACGATCGCGAGGGTGGCGTTGTGCACGCCGATCTCGAACGAACTCGCGATCGCCTGACGACGTTCCACGCGGAACAACCGCGGCACGAAGAACCCGATCGCGAGACTGATGAAACAGAACAGCACCGTGATGATGGCGAGCTGCCCGAGATTTGCGAGGAGCATCTCGAGGTTCGACACGATGGCGCCCGCGATGACGATGATGAGAATTACGGTTGACGCGATCCGCACCGGCTTATCCATGCGGTCGGCGAAGGTCGGCTTCCACCTGCGGATGAGCATGCCGATGGCGACCGGGGCGAGCACGATGATGAACACTTCGATGGTCTTGCCGAGTTGGAGGCCGAGGGTGGTGTCGCCCGGCATGAAGAACGCGATCGCGAGGTTTGTGATGAGCGGCAGCGTGAACACCGCGATAACCGAGTTGATTGCGGTGAGCGAGATGTTGAGGGCGACGTCGCCGCGGAACAGGTGGCTATAGAGGTTTGCGGTCGGGCCGCCGGGTGACGCCGAGAGGAGCATCATGCCGACCGCGAGCACCGGCGGGAGGTTGAAGGCGAGCACTAGGCCGAAGCAGATTGCGGGCAGCAGTAGGAGTTGGCAGGCGAGCGCGATGAACACCGCCCTCGGATGTTTTGCCACGCGCGTGAAGTCGCCGACAGTGAGGCTCAGGCCGAGGCCGAGCATAATAATCCCGAGTGCCACA
>JAGNOB010000400.1 GCA_017990305.1 Leucobacter sp. | reverse complement strand
AGCCAAAGTCATCCACGCCGATATCGACCCAGCAGAGATTGGCAAGATCCGTGCAGCAGACGTGCCGATTGTTGGCGACGCAGCGGAGGTCATTTCCGATCTCATCGCCGCAGTTTCGACAGCAAAACTCAGCCGTGACTTCGCCGACACCACCGCCTGGTGGACTCACCTGCGCGAGCTGCAGGCGAAGTTCCCGCTCGGCTACTCCGAAACCACGGATGGGCTGCTGTCTCCACAGTTCGTGATTCAGCGCATCGGTGAGCTCACCGGTCCCGAAGGCATCTACGCTGCAGGGGTGGGCCAGCACCAGATGTGGGCCGCGCAGTTCATCAAGTACGAGCGACCGAATTCCTGGCTCAACTCCGGTGGCGCAGGCACCATGGGGTACGCGGTTCCCGCAGCGATGGGAGCGAAGGTTGCGGAGCCGGAGCGCGCCGTCTGGGCAATCGACGGTGATGGGTGCTTCCAGATGACGAATCAGGAGCTTGCGACCTGCGTCGTCAACAATATTCCGATCAAGGTCGCGGTGATCAACAACTCGTCGCTCGGCATGGTGCGGCAGTGGCAGACCCTCATCTACAACGGTCGCTACTCAAACACCGAGTTGAACACCGGTCACGGCTCGCAGCGCGTGCCCGACTTTGTGAAGCTCGGAGAAGCGTACGGCTGCCTCGCGATCCGCGTAGAGACGGAGGATCAGGTTGACGATGCCATCAAGCTTGCGCTCGAGACCAACGATCGCCCTGTTGTCATCGACTTCGTGGTGAGCGCAGACGCGATGGTGTGGCCGATGGTGCGCCAGGGAACATCGAATAGTGACATCCAGTATGTCCTTGAGCAAGCCCCCGAGTGGGAGGAAGAGTAATCATGGCTCGTCACGTACTCAGCCTCCTCGTCGAGGACAAGCCGGGCCTGTTGTCTCGCGTCTCAGGGCTCTTCTCGCGGCGCGGTTTCAACATCGAATCGCTCGCGGTTGGCCCGACGGAGATGGAAGGCCTCTCCCGGATCACCGTCGTCGTTGACGAAGACGAGGTGCTCCTCGAACAGGTGACCAAGCAGCTCAACAAGCTTGTGAACGTCATCAAGATTGTCGAACTCGACACGAGTAACTCGGTGCAGCGCGAACACGTGCTCATCAAGGTGCGCGCGGATAACCAGACCCGTTCGCACGTACTCGAGGCCGTGAGCCTCTTCCGGGCGCGCGTCGTCGACGTCGTGCCGGAAGCGCTCACGATCGAGGTCACGGGCGACTCGGGCAAGATCGAAGCGTTCCTGCGCGTGCTCGAGCCTTACGGGATCAAGGAAATCGCGCAGTCCGGCCTCATCGCGATGGGCCGCGGATCGAAGTCGATTTCCGAGCGCGTATTCAAGGTGTAACCCCGCGGCTTGGGCAGGTTGCCTGAGCGTCTCGCGGACACAACAGTTTTATAAACCACTCAACAAAGGAGAACGCCCAGTGGCTGAAATGTACTACGACAGCGATGCGGATCTGTCGATCATTCAGGGCAAGAAGGTTGCCGTCGTCGGTTATGGATCGCAGGGTCACGCGCACGCGATGAACCTTCGCGACTCGGGCGTCGAGGTCGTCATTGCACTGAAGGACGGATCCAAGTCGATCCAGAAGGCCGAAGAGGCCGGCTTCGCAGTGAAGAACGTTGCTGACGCAGCCGAGTGGGCTGACGTCATCATGCTCCTCGCGCCAGACCAGCACCAGCGTGGCATTTACAACGACCACGTTGCACAGCACATGACCGAGGGCAAGACGCTTGCCTTCGCTCACGGCTTCAACATCCGCTACGGCTACATTGAGGCGCCCGCTGGCGTCGACGTGATCCTCGTCGCTCCGAAGGCTCCCGGCCACACCGTGCGCCGCGAGTTCGAGGCCGGCCGCGGTATCCCCGACATCATTGCCGTCGAGGTTGACGCGTCGGGCACCGCTTGGGAGACCGCGAAGTCGTACGCGAAGGCTATCGGTGGAACTCGTGCGGGCGTCATCAAGACGACCTTCACCGAGGAGACCGAGACCGACCTCTTCGGCGAGCAGGCAGTGCTCTGCGGTGGCATGAGCCACCTCGTGCAGGCCGGCTTTGAGACGCTCACCGAGGCTGGCTACCAGCCCGAGATCGCGTACTTCGAGGTGCTTCATGAGCTCAAGCTCATCGTCGACCTGATGTTCGAGGGCGGCATCGCCAAGCAGCGTTGGTCGATCTCCGACACCGCTGAGTACGGCGACTACGTCTCGGGCCCCCGCGTCATCGACGCAGGCGTCAAGGAGCGGATGCAGGCTGTCCTCTCGGACATCCAGGACGGCACCTTTGCGAAGCGCTTCATCGAGGATCAGGACGCGGGCGCTCCCGAGTTCACTGCTCTCCGCGAGAAGGAGGAGCAGCACCCGATCGAGAAGACCGGTGTCGAGCTCCGTAAGCTCTTCGCGTGGCAGCAGACCGACTCGGACTACGTCGACGGTAGCGCTGCGCGCTAGCAACGACTGAGAGTCACACAAGAGGCCCCCGGGATTTCCCGGGGGCCTCTTGTCATTGCCACCCACCAAAACGGGAGCTGGGTGCATCCGGATCGCTCCAGATACACCCAGCTCCCGTTACGAGATGGTGTGAGTGCCGCTACAGTCGGCCAGCCTCAAGCACCTGTTTCAGGAACGCTTGTGTGCGTTCCTCACGTGGGTTCTCGAAGATCTGAGAGGGTGGCCCCTCCTCGAGAATCCTGCCCTGCTCGAGGAAGACCACCTTGTCGGCGACCTCCCGCGCGAAGGTCATCTCGTGCGTGGCGAGCAGCATGGTGAGCCCGTCCTCCGCGAGCGCACGGACAATGTTCA
>JAGNOB010000399.1 GCA_017990305.1 Leucobacter sp. | reverse complement strand
CACTGAGACTGTGCGGCCGATCGACGAGGTGACCGATCCGATTCCCGGTATTCCCGAAGTCGCTGCCGGCGCAGTCGTCTCTGTCGAAGGCAGCTTCGTGCCTGGCGATTTCTCGGTCATTAGTGAGCGCATGAACCAGGGTGCCGACGAAACAGCAGAGCGCAGCCAGGGCGCCTGGGTCGTTGGCCACCTCGTGCGCACCGGACAGGACGACGCCAACCTCGCGGTCGCCGTGGGCTGGGCCCCGAGCGACGCCGAGGCGGCGAAGGCTGCCGCCCACCTGAGCACACTGCCCGAGGGCAAGGTCGTTCTCGAGGGCCGCTACCTGCCCGCAGAAGCTCCCGAGATTCCTCGGCCCGATGCTGATCCTCACTCAACTCGAACGATGGTTCCTGCGTTGCTCGCGAACACCTGGGAAACGGTGCCGAGTGGGGCCATCTACGGTGGATATCTCGTGATGCACGACACCGCCGATGCGCCGGCGCTTGCCGATGCTCGCCTCGTAGCCATTGACTCGGTTGCTCCGAGCGCGCCCGAGAAGGTCAGCTGGCTGAACGTCTTCTACGGCATTGAGTGGGCTGTGTTCGCCGCGGTCGCGCTGTTCCTCTGGTACCGGCTCGCCCGCGACGCCTGGGAAAAGGAACACGAGATCAAACTGCTCACCGCTCAGGCGGAAGCCGAAGCTTTGGCCGCTGCACAGGCAACTGAGAAGTCCGGTGCAGAGGCTCCTGAAACTGAGACCACCGCTAAACCATAGAATGGAAGTCATGCAACTCCAGCCCAAGCCCGAGGACTACCCCCGTATTCGTCGGGCAGTGAAGGTCTACAAGGTGACCAGCGTGATCACCGGCGTCATGCTTCTACTGCTTTGTGCGGTGATGGTGATGCGCTACGCCTTCAAGGTGGAGTTGTTCCTGTTCACCCCGAACGGCATCGCAGAGTTCCTCCCGACGATCCCGAAGGGGCAGGAGGCCGAATTTGTCCGCGAAGGCTTCGACCTGTTCAAGGCGATCCTCATTGCACACGGCTGGTTCTATGTCGTGTACCTCATCGCGAACTTCATGCTGTGGAGCCCGATGCGCTGGAACTTCGGACGGTTCCTGTTGCTCGCTCTCGGCGGCGTGATTCCGTTCTTCTCATTCTTCCTCGAGGTGCGCATCGCCCGCGAGGTTAACCAGTTCCTCGACGAGAAGGAAGCGGCGATTGCCGCGACCGGCGTCGCGGCAGATCCAGATCGCCAGGAAGGCTCAGCATGACAGAAGTAGCGCACGAGGGGCACCGGCCCGTTCTCGTCGTCGATTTTGGCGCGCAGTACGCGCAGCTCATCGCACGGCGGGTACGTGAGGCAGGAGTGTACTCCGAGCTCGTACCCCACACGATCACCGCTGCGGAGATCCAGTCGAAGAACCCGCTGGGAATCGTACTTTCGGGCGGCCCTTCTTCGGTCTACGCTGACGAAGCACCCGCGTTCGAAGACGCAATCTTTGAGCTCGGCATCCCGATGCTCGGCATTTGCTACGGCTTCCAGGTGATGGCCCGCGCCCTTGGTGGCGTCGTGAGCAACACTGGCGAGCGCGAGTACGGCTCCACCGAGGCAACTGTTGTCGGCGGCGGCGGCGCGATCCTCGGCGGCCAGCCCGACACCCAGAACGTATGGATGAGCCACGGCGACGCCGTGCAGCAGGCGCCCGAGGGCTTCGAGGTACTTGCGAGTACCGCCGATACCCCCGTTGCGGCTTTCGGCTCGGCGGAGCGCAAGCTATACGGCGTGCAGTGGCACCCCGAGGTGAAGCACTCTGAGCATGGCCAGGACACCCTGAAGAACTTCCTGCACACGGTCGCCGGCATCCCGGCAGACTGGAACGCAGGCAACGTCATCGCAGAGCAGATCGCATCGATCCGCGCACAGGTCGGCAACGCTCGCGTTATCTCTGCGCTCTCTGGCGGCGTTGACTCCGCAGTGTCGACAGCGCTTGTTCACGAAGCGATCGGCGATCAGCTCACAGCGGTCTTCGTGGATCACGGGCTGCTGCGCAAGGGCGAGCGCGAGCAGGTCGAGCGCGACTACGTTGCATCAACCGGCGTGCGCCTCATCACCGTCGACGCAGCAGACATCTTCCTCGGCCACCTGGCTGGTGTCACCGACCCCGAAGAGAAGCGCAAGATCATTGGCCGCGAATTCATTCGCGCCTTCGAGAAGGTGCAGCTCGACCTCGTCGCAGAAGCGAAGGCCGAGGGCGAGCCCATCAAGTTCCTCGTGCAGGGCACGCTGTACCCCGACGTTGTCGAGTCGGGCGGCGGGTCCGGCACTGCGAACATTAAGAGCCACCACAATGTTGGCGGCCTCCCGGAAGACCTGGACTTCGAACTCATCGAGCCGCTGCGCGCCCTGTTCAAGGACGAAGTGCGGGCGATTGGTCGCGAGCTGGGCCTCCCCGAGGAGATCGTCGGTCGCCAGCCGTTCCCCGGCCCCGGACTTGGTATCCGCATCGTCGGCGAGGTCACTCGTGATCGCCTCGAGATCCTCCGCGAGGCCGACGCGATTGCTCGCGCCGAGCTCACCGCAGCGGGCCTTGACGACTCAATCTGGCAGTGCCCCGTTGTGCTCCTCGCCGATGTTCGTTCGGTCGGCGTGCAGGGCGACGGGCGCACCTACGGTCACCCGATCGTGCTGCGCCCCGTCTCTTCGGAAGACGCGATGACCGCAGACTGGACGCGCGTGCCGTACGACGTGCTCGCGCGCATCTCGAACAAGATCACCAACCAGGTACCCGACGTGAACCGCGTCGTGCTCGACGTCACGTCGAAGCCGCCCGGGACGATCGAGTGGGAGTA
>JAGNOB010000037.1 GCA_017990305.1 Leucobacter sp. | reverse complement strand
GGCAAGATCAAGCGACGTGACCTGCGGAGCCGACCTCGATGATGCCATGGCAACTTCCCAAAACGCGGCCGCCGTCATGCCTCGGGCTTCTGTGTCACACGTTCGCGGCGCATCGAAACCCGATGTGGCTCGCGGCGGAGTCCTCGGTCTGCTCCGAACGAGCCGCCGGTCGATAGCGAAAGCAGTACTCGGGCGCGCACAGATGTGAACCCCCTTTGAGCACGCGACTCCGGTCAGTCACCGCCCCCGGGGCGCGCGCTGAGGCACTGCAGCAGTTGGCTGCTCCCGAAGACACGGCCCCACCCGCTCGAGGGGACCACGGGCTGCCCGTCCACTCCCACACGTTGCCAATCATGTCGTTCAAGCCGAAGCCGTTGCTCGGAAAGTCGCCCACGGGAGAGGTGCCCACCCATTTGTCAGTGCCAGCACCCCGGTTCTCGTAGGGGAAGCGCCCTTGCCAGGTATTCGCGTAGGCCCCACCGGCGTTGAGAGCTTCACCCCAGCTGTACGTCGTGCCGTCGAGCCCACCGCGCGCTGCGTACTCCCATTCACCCTCGGTTGGGAGACGTTTACCAGCCCACTGCGCGAAGGCCAATGCATCTGAGAAGCTCACCTGCGTCACTGGGTGGTCAGCTTTTCCGTTGATATCGCTGCCAGGCCCCGCTGGTTGCCGCCAAGTTGCCCCAGGCACCCACTGCCACCAGCGTCGCCAGTCGTGTAGCGGAACCGGGCCCGGAGTCGCGCCAAACACCAGCGAGCCGGGCTCCGCCAGGATTTCAGCGCGCGTCTCGCCCTCCTGGGTCAGCACCGGCCGCTCGGCCGTCGTCACATACCCAGTGTCGGAGACAAAGCGCGAGAAGCGGCTATTCGTGACCGGAGAACGGTCAATCGCGAAGGGCGCAACGATACACATTACCTGGGGCCCTTCCTCTGGGTAGTACGCGCCGGCACCACGCATGTACCTACCCGATGGAATCAGCACCATCTCTTCGAGTCGCTCCATCTGGTGTTGCTTCGTCACAACCAAACTCAACATTCGCTCGTTGACTACCCATCAAAAGTCACATATATTGTAACGCACTCGAACCGTGAACTGGGGTCCTGTGCCCGCAGGGAAGGAAGACAACGATGTCGCAAAACGAGAACGATCGCCCGAATGTCGTCATCATCCTCGTAGACGACATGGGCTATTCCGATATCGGGTGCTTCGGGGGCGAGATCGAAACTCCGAATATTGACTCGCTCGCAGCAGACGGGGTCGCTCTGTCCCAGTTCTACAACACTGCACGCTGTTCTCCTTCCCGTGCGTCGCTCCTCACTGGGCTACACCCGCATCAAACCGGAGTGGGAATCCTCAATTACGACGACTCCCCCGAGGGGTATCCCGGCAATCTCAACACCAACTGCCTGACAATCGCAGAGGCGCTTCGACCGTCGGGTTATCGTAGCTACATCTCTGGCAAGTGGCACGTCGCCAGCGACATCCACGCCCCCAGCGAATCGTGGCCCACCAGACGAGGATTCGATCGCTTCTTCGGCACCCTTGAGGGCGCCGGTAGCTACTTTCAGCCCCGCACTCTGACACGGGATGAGCAGAACGTCGAGCACGAAAGCAGTGATCCCGATTTCTATTACACAGACGCCATTAGTGAGCACGCGACACAGTTCCTCGCTGACCACGCGGCCACTCACCCTGCAGAGCCGTTCTTCCTCTACGTCGCCTACACCGCCCCGCACTGGCCGCTCCACGCGCGCCAGGAAGATATCGACAAGTACCAGGGCCGCTTCCAGGCGGGGTGGGATGCGCTTCGAGACGAGCGGATGGCTCGGTTGCGCGCGGCTGGAACCATCGGGCACGACCTTCGCCCAAGCGGCAGAGACCACCGAGTTCCCAGTTGGGAAGAGGCAGACTCACATGAGTGGGAGGCGAGCCGCATGGCCGTCTACGCGGCGCAGATTGATCGTATGGACCAGGGCATTGGCCAGGTCCTCGCGAAGCTCGATGAGATCGGTGCCCGCGACAACACCCTCGTGATGTTCTTGTCGGACAACGGCAGCGACCCTTCCGCGATACCCGTCGAAACGGCCGAGGATTTTGTTCGCCTATATGTGAGGTATGACGACACGACCCGGGACGGCCGACCGGTCAGGCTCGGGAGTTCCCCCGAGGTGACCCCGGGTAGCGAAGACACCTACTCCGGCTACGGCCGCGGCTGGGCGAACCTCTCAAATACCCCGTTCAGGGAATACAAGACACTCATCCATGAGGGTGGCATTTCCACGCCCCTGCTGGCTCGATGGCCGCGGAAACTACCAGCCGGCGTGCTCCGTCACCAACCACACCAACTCATCGACATCGCTCCCACCGTGTTCGCAGCTGCCGGGCTCACTGAGCCTCCGACGGTTCCAAACAGGACTCCGCTGCCTGCTCCTGGAGTGAGCATGCTGGATACGATGCTGCTCAATCTCGAAAGCTCCGATCGCGTGCTGTACTGGGAACATGAGGGCAACTGCGGCGTGCGAAAGGGGCCTTGGAAACTGGTTCGCAAGTTCCGCCATCCGTGGGAGCTCTACAACATGGACTCAGACCGGACAGAACTGAATGATCTCTCGGGCATCCATCCCGAGCTTGTACAAGATTTGGCCACGACGTACGAGCGATGGGCCACGGAGTCGGGTGTAATCCCCCGGGAGCACGTCCTTGAACTGTTCGAGCGGCGCGGCTACGCCGGTCGCGTTCCCGACTGATCTCGACGCCCAACGGCGGTCTCACCTTTCCGCGAGCGCTCCGAGCAGTGCTGCGATGCCGGAGGCGGCGAGGAGCCACGGACCAGCGGCAAACTCACGCCTGCCGCGTAGGATCGCTGAAAGCCCGCTGAGCACCAGCATGCCAGCAAGCACCAGCCCAAACACCAAGGCGCCGTCCAACCAACCGTCCGGCCCAAACGGCCACACGCCGGCGTAGACCGCGACGGGGGTGAGCTTCACGTCGCCACCACCGATGAAACCGGCTCCACTTGCCCAACATATGAAAGCGAGCAGAGCAGCGGCTACCGAGGCCGCCCAGGGCAGCAGCGCACCCCAGTGGTCACCTCGACCCACGCTGACAACTGTGAGGGGGCCGCAGAGGCAGAGAGCTGCCGCTGCGACCAAGCCGTTCGGCAACGTATGGCATCGCAAGTCGATTCGAGCGAGGACCAGCGCGAAACCCCCGAAGGCCGCGTAGCCAAGTGCGATCAGGATGTCCCTCCCGAACGCGGTGCCCGCCGATGGTGCGGATGACAGCAACCCCATTGTGACGAGCGCAGCTGTCGCGGCACCGACGCTCGCCGAAATCAGGTCAACGCGCGTGACGGCTGCAGCGGTGGTTCCGGTACTAGCCGGGCGTGACTTCCGTGCCAATGCCCTGCTCCGTGAAGATCTCGAGGAGCACGGAGTGGGGCTCGCGCCCGTCGATGATGGCTGCCTTCGGCACGCCTCCCTGCACCGCGTCGAGGCAGGCTCGCATCTTGGGAATCATGCCCGATTCGAGTGACGGCAGCATCGCCTCAAGGTCTGACGAGCTAATCGACGAGACAAGCGAGTCACGGTCAGGCCAGTCGGCGTAGAGCCCCGCAACGTCGGTGAGAATGACGAGTTTCTCGGCGCCGAGCGCCGATGCGAGCGCGGATGCGGCGGCATCGGCGTTGATATTGAGCGACTCCCCCGGGCGATCCACATCTGGCGCGATCGACGATACAACTGGGATGAGCCCGGCATCGAGTGTTGCGAGTACGGATTCTGAGCGCACACCGACGATGTCTCCGACGCGGCCAAGATCCACCATTTCGCCGTCAACCTCCATTGGCGGTCGCCTGCGCCCGATGAACAGGCCAGCGTCTTCTCCCGTGGTGCCTGAGGCGAGCGGACCGTGAGCGTTGATCTCATCGACAAGCTCCGGGTTCACTTTTCCGGTGAGCACCATGCGAACGACGTCCATCGTCTCAGGCGTCGTCACACGGTAGCCGCCTTGAAATTTGCTCTCGATGCCGAGCCGCTCAAGCATGCGGTTGATCTGTGGCCCGCCACCGTGCACTATGACCGGTCGGATCCCGGTGTGCCTGAGATAGACCACGTCTTCGGCGAAAGCTTTGAGCAGCGCGTCGTCGATCATCGCGTTGCCGCCGAACTTGATCACCATGATGGCGTCGCGGAACTTCTTCAGCCACGGGAGTGACTCGATGAGCACCGCTGCCTTCTCGGCGGCCCGCCCTCGCTCGACCGGGGTCGTGACGTTCGTCATGTGGCTCCTAGCTCGAGTACGCAGAGTTCTCATGCACGTAGTCGTGCGTGAGGTCGTTGGTGCGCACGGTCGCAGCGAAAGCACCGGCGAACAGTTCGATTTCGACATGTGTCTTGCGTGGCGTGAGATCGCACTCCTCGATCGGGCGATCTGGCGCGCCGGCATGGCAGAGGCGAACGCCGTTGAAACTCACATCGACCGCGTACGGATCGAAGGCGGCTTCGGTAGTGCCGATGGCAGCGAGCACACGGCCCCAGTTGGGGTCGTTGCCGAAAATCGCGGCTTTGAAGAGGTTGTTACGCGCTACCGAGCGGCCCACTTCAAGCGCGTCCTCGACGCTCGCCGCCCCGCGCACCTCGATGTCGATGTCGTGGCTTGCACCTTCGGCGTCCTCCTGGAGCTGCTCGGCGAGCGAATCGCAGACGCCTGCGAGGGCGGCGGCGAACTCATTCGCGTCGGGGGTGACACCGGAGGATCCGCTTGCGAGAAGCGTGACCTGGTCGTTCGTCGACATGCAGCCGTCAGAGTCGAGCCTGTCGAAGCTCACGGCAGTTGCCCGGCGGAGGGCGGCGTCGAGCTCGTCGCTGTCGAGCTGGGCGTCAGTAGTGATCACAACCAGCATCGTTGCGAGCCCCGGCGCCAGCATTCCTGCGCCCTTCGCCATCGCTCCGATCGTCCAACCGTCACCCGTGTGGACTGCCGTCTTCTCGACCGAGTCGGTCGTAAGGATCGCGGCGGGGGCGCTCGTATCATCTGCGGCGAGCGCGCCGACGAGCGCGGGAACGTTCGTGACGATCTTGTCGCGGAACACCTGGTCGCCGGTGCCGATGAGTCCCGTCGAGCACACGAGCACGCGCTCGGCGCCCTCGTCGAGCATGTCTGCGGGGGTGCGTTCTGCACCGGTGGCCTGCGCAGCGAGTTCGCGAGCGACCGCTTCAGCGGTGAGCCTGGTGGTCTCGTACCCGAAGTCGCCGGTGAAGCAGTTTGCGCCGCCTGAGTTCAGGATGACCGCCCGGGCTGCCCCGTTCTGGGCGACCTTGCGGCTCCAGAGGATCGGGTTCGCCTGCGCACGGTTCGAGGTGAACACAACTGCGCTCGCCGGTGCGGGGCCGTCGTTGACGACGAGTGCAAGGTCGGGCTTGCCGGTACTCTTCAAGCCGACGGTGATTCCGGCTGAGCGGAACCCTTCGGGGGTGGTTACGGTCACGGTGCGACTCCATTCACGCTTAGGCCGGTGGCTTCGGGGATACCAAGGGCGATATTTGCCGACTGGATCGCGGCGCCAGCCGTGCCCTTGGCAAGGTTGTCGACGGCGGCGACGATGACGACGCGGCCTGCTGCCTCGTCGATCGCGACGCCCATCAGGCAGGTGTTTGCGCCGATCGTGTCTGCAGTGCGCGGGAACACGCCCTCGGGGAGGACGTGCACGAAGGTTTCGTCGGCGTACGCGGACTCCCATGCGGCGCGCACGTCGGCGACTGTCGTTCCTGGCACGATGCGTGCCGTTGTCGTCGCGAGGATGCCGCGACTCATCGGCACGAGGACGGGGGTGAAGCTCAGCGTCGGCTGTTCCGTCGCACCTGCGCCGCGGAGAGCCTGTTGGATTTCCGGGATGTGGCGGTGGGTGCCACCGACGGCGTAGGGGTTCGCCGTGCCCATGAGCTCGGAGCCGAGCAGGTGGGTGTGCGCCGCTTTGCCTGCGCCTGAGGGGCCTACAGCGAGCACGGTGACGATGTCGGTCGGCTCGATGACGCCCGCTGCGATGCCGGGCGCGAGTGAAAGCGCGACAGTGGACGCGTTGCAACCGGGCGCGGCGATCCGCGTTGCCTCGGCAAGGTGTGCGCGCTGGCGGCCTTGCTTGCCGGATGCGTCTGCGACGATCAGCTCAGGCACACCGTATGTCCACGGTTCGTTGAAGTCGCCACCGTAGAACGCCGCCCAGTCGGTCTCGCTCGAGAGCCGGTGGTCCGCGCCACAGTCGATGGCGAGGCGCACATCGGTGAGCTGCGCGGTGAGCGCGCCAGAGGCGCCGTGTGGCAGAGCGAAGAACACAACGTCGTGGCCGTCGAGCACCTCGGGGGTGGTTTCTTGCAGTGTGAGATGCGCGAGAGATCGCAGGTGTGGCTGCGATGCGATGAGCGGTTTCCCGGCGTTTGAATGCCCGGTGACCGTTCGAATCTCAAAGTCTGGGTGCTCCGCAAGCAAGCGCAATAGCTCGCCTCCCGCATACCCGCTCGCTCCGGCGACCGCCACACTGTACGTCATGAATGCCCTTTCTCGCGCACCTCTATTCTGGCACCATGTGCAGCGCGGGGCTGACCGCTCTCCACAGCCCCGCGCATTACTTGACGTTGTCAGCCGCCCGAAGCGGAACCGCTCCGACTAGCGGTGCTTGAAGTTCGCCTCGCGCTTCTCAGCGAATGCACGCATGCCCTCAGTCTGGTCTTCCGTCGCGAAGAGCGCTGCGAATGCGGTGCGCTCGAGCCGCAGGCCCTCTGCGAGCGACGATTCCTCTGCCGCCTGCAGCGCGTTCTTCGCTGCCTGCACCGCGGGAAGCGGCTTGGAAGCGATGACCTCGGCGGCTGCCTTGACTGTGTCGAGCAGCTCGGCGGCGGGCACGACGCGGGACACGAGTCCGGAGCGCTCCGCTTCCTCGGCATCCATCATGCGCCCGGTGAGCACCATGTCGGCTGCCTTGTACTTGCCGATTGCTCGGGGCAGACGCTGCGTGCCTCCGAAGCCGGGGATAACACCGAGATTGATCTCGGGCTGGCCGAACTTTGCGTTGTCGGCAGCAATGATGATGTCGCACATCATCGCCAGCTCGCAGCCGCCGCCGAGGGCGAAGCCGGATACTGCCGCGATCGTCGGAGTGGTCATCTGCTCAAACCCTGCCCACGACGGGAATACCCCGCCCGCGAGAACATCAGCGTACTCGAGCTCAAGCATGGCCTTGATGTCGGCGCCTGCCGCGAACGCGCGCTCGGAGCCGGTGATGATGATGGCACCGATGTTCGGGTCTGCATCGAAGGTGCTCGCTGCGTCAACAAGTTCGCGGATGAGCGTGTTGCTCAGCGCGTTGAGGGCCTCTGGCCGGTTGAGGGTGATCGTGGCGACGCGGCCGTGCGTCTCGGTGAGGATCGCGGTGTACTGGGTCTGCTCTGACATCTCTACTCCATCTGTGTGCGTGGCTAGTCACCCCACGCTATCGCGTACGTGATGGATTCCGCTCCCCGCGGATTCAGAGGTCCGCGATCACAATCTTGCCCATGCCCATGAGGTTGGCGTAGGAATCGTCGCCGCGCATGAGTTCGCCCATGTTCGCTGGCACGATCTGCCAGCTGACTCCGAACTCGTCGGCGAGCCAGCCACACTGCTCCGCTTCAGGCACCGCGGTCAGGCCGTCCCAGAGGGCGTCAATCTCGGCCTGGTCGTCGCAGTTCACCTGCAGCGATACCCCGCACGTAAAGCCGTGGCTGATCCCCGACCCGTTATCGGAGGCCATGAACCACTGCTCCCCGATTCTGAACTCACCGAAGGCCAGTGCTGTCGCTGTCGCCTCACCCGAGTCTTGCCCGTATGGGAACTGCGTGCCGATCGCTGTTCCTCCTGGCACACCGGCGAACAGTTCGACATAGCGTTGAGCCGCCTCCGCGGCACGGTTTTGAGCGAGCCCGTCGAACATCAGCGCGGGGATAATGAGCGGTCGCGGATCCCCTTCCGGGCGAGTGAGCATGAGCTGCCAGCTCACACCGAATCGGTCTTCGATCCAGCCATAATGCTCAGCAAATGGGTACTCTCCTAGCGGCATCATGACGTAGCCCTCGCCGGCGAGCCGCTCCCACAGTGCGTCGAGTCTGCGCCTCGCCTCGGCTGCATCTCCGCCGAACATGAGCGGGTCGAAGTTCACCATGAACGAAATCGACGGGTTCGGCGAGAACTCCGGGCCGGCGTTCACGAGCGCGAGCTGCGTGCCTTCAACGGTGACATCGACGACGAGCGCTTCCCCCGCGAAATCTCGCTGGAAATCGAGCAACCCCTCGCTCGGGTAGCGCGCCGAAACCGTTGAGTGAGCGTCGAAGCCGGCGGCGCTGAATGCGTCGGCGTAAAAGCTGCCAGCCTCCTCGGCCGTGCGGTTACACCAGATATTGGGGACAATCTTCTGCGTCATAACATCACCGGGCTTCCCAGGGGTGAATGCGGGCTGGTGCGAAGACTCTACTCCGTGCGCGGCGCACACGCCAGACCTTTCTGGCGTGCATTCGAGGCCTTTTCATTGTTGTATTCACCCCTGAAACCAAACTTTCATTTTGTTGAAATGGTCGCGGTCGGAGGGCGGAAGGACTACCAAGCTATGGTTGGACGGAATCTCGGCGGTTGGAGGTTTTCTGTCGATGGCGACTACAGGGGCTCCTCCAGTCGCGGCCGTGCTTGCCGGGCTCTCGCTCGTTGCCGGCCTCGCCTCGACAGCGATGGATCTCGCAGCTGATCCGACTTCTTTCTCATCTGCGTCTGGCGTCGCGCTGTCCGCGCTGAACCTCACTCCGGTGGGCAGGATCGCCCGTATTCCCAAGGCTTTCGCTTTCAACTGCAAGACCGTCGTCGGCGTCGTCGATTACAAAGTAAGCACCGTCTCGGCAATCGTCGGGGCGGCAACAAACGGGGGCCGCGCCAAAGACGAGGCTTCCCCTGTTCGCTGCGAACTGCACCTGCACCTGCAGGCGAAAGCCCACCCAGGTTTCCTCGAGATGGCAAAGACGT
>JAGNOB010000398.1 GCA_017990305.1 Leucobacter sp. | reverse complement strand
TGCCGGGGCAACCGGATCGTCCTTCGACGTTACCTTGCCGACCGTGAGCCCTAAGTCCTCCAGGGTCGCTGCGTACTTCTCCTGCGACTGACCGGCAAAGTCTGGCACTACTGCCTGCACCGGTCCGCTCGAGATGAGGATGGTGACTTCATCGCCAATATTCACCGTCGTGCCGGCTTCGGGGTCTGACGAAATGACGTGATCTGCTGCGACCTTCTCGTCTGTTTGCTCGACCTGGATGATCTCGAGATCGAGTTCAGTGAGGATCTCGACGGCATCCGCACGGGTCTTGTTCGTGAGCTCGGGGATCTCGCGAACGTTCGAAGGCGAAATCTCGTTCGGAACGAGGTTCACGAGCCAGAAGACGACGGCGATAACGATCGCGGCGATCGTGAGGATCGCAGCCCACGTCCACATCACCGGCGGGCGGCTCTGGGTTCGGCTTCCGCCACCCTCAGCAAGCTGCCGGAGCGCTAGATCGGACTCTGACACCTCTTCGCCGCCGGAAAACAACACAGTGTTCTGGGTGTCGTGGGTGGGTAGATCGGGCATCTTGCCGCTTGCAGCAATGCTCAGGGCATCACGGAACTCGGCCGCGGTCTGGAAACGACGCGCGCGATCCTTACCGAGACCGTACAGCACGACGCGATCGAGCTCCGGTGGAATCTCGGGATTGCGCTCGCTCGGAGGGGTCGGCCGTTCGCTGACGTGCTGGTAGGCCACCGCAACAGCGGTGTCTCCGCGGAACGGCACCTCCCGTGCGAGGAGTTCGTAAAGAAGCACCGCGGTCGAGTACAGGTCGGTGCGTGCGTCAACTGACTCGCCCTTTGCCTGCTCGGGCGAAAAGTACGCGGCAGTGCCGAGAATCGCGGTCGTCTGCTGCAGCGTTGAGGAGGTCTCTGAGACGGCACGAGCAATACCAAAGTCCATGACCTTGACCTGGCCGGACTTGGTAATCATGATGTTCGCGGGCTTGATGTCACGGTGCACAATGCCTGCGCGATGAGAGTACTCGAGTGCGGTGAGCACCGACTCGACGATGCGAGCGGCTTCAGTCTGCGAGAGCTCGTTCTCCTCGATGAACTGCCGAAGGTTGGTTCCCTCGACGTACTCCATGACGATGAACGGGAGGCGCTTCGCGCCCTCCGCGGTCTGGATGAGGTCGTCGCCGGCGTCGAACACCCTGACTACGGTCGGATGGGCCATTCGCGAAGCAGACTGGGCCTCTTGGCGAAACCGGGAGCGAAACGACTCGTCGTTCGACAACTCCGACTTCATCACCTTGATGGCAACCTGGCGCCCGAGTTTGATATCGGTACCCCGGTACACGGTGGCCATGCCACCCTGCCCGATGAACTCGCCGATGGCGTAGCGCCCCGCAAGAACCCGCGAGTTTCCCGCGCCCGCGTCTTCCGACATGTTCACCTCTTCCGCACTCCCCGACATAACTGAGTCAAAGTCTATTGCTTGAGCCCCTGATCAAAGGCTCGAACGACTAGCTTTCGTCCTCATCTGCAGGTGCTTGTGGCTGAATCGTGATGGTGACAGGAGCGGAAACCTCAGAGATGCGCTGCTGCGGTCCCTCACAGCGGTAGCTGTATGTCACATTTAGGCTGCCCTCGGCTGTGGCGCGGAGCGTCACGCCACTCGCAGAAGCGTTGTTTGTGAGCTGCGCGAGCTTCGAATCGCTCAGCTGCACCTCGTACGCACCGAGCTGCAGGCCTGCGGGGCACGCAGAGGCAAAGCCCTGAAGAACGATCGGGTCGCCCACGGTCACCGTGGAGTTTGCGGCGGAAGGTGCTCCCGGTGCGGGAACGGTACCGTACGCGACGTTCACAGTGAGGGTGATGAGTTCGTTGAACTCGGTCTTGCCCTGCGGTGAGACATCGGAGACAAGTCCAACCTGGTCGTCAGGTACAGCGGAACCGTTCTTCGAAGCGACGTTGGTGAAGTTGAGCCCTTCCAGGTACCCCTTCGCTTCCTCGAAGCTCTTGCCCACGACCTGGCTCGCATCAATGGTGGCGCTCGTGACCGGAGGAGGCGTTGAAGTGCTTGGCGTGGTCGGAGGCTTCGTGGTCTTGGAACTTGTCTTGCTGGTCTCGGTCGGTTTCGCGTCGTCGCCGTTCCCGCTCAGCAGCGCGAATGCGGTGCCGCCACCGATCAGCAGCAGCAACGCGAGGAGCGTGATGAGCGGCCAGGTCCAACGGCTTCGCTTCTTCTTCTCGGTTTCCTCAAGATCTTCGCCTTCGAGGTCTTCCCCAGCGAGCGCGACGGTTGGATCCATCACCTGGGTGCGTGGCAAGGCTGTGGTCGCTGCGTCTGAACCAGGCTGCTGTGGCATGACGACGGTTGCCGTTGGATCCATCGTCTCTCCGAGGATCTGGGGCACGTAGCTCGCAGCGAGCTCGACGTTGCCGCGGTGCAGCGCTGCTGCGGCCTGCGCAAGCTTCGCCGACGACTCGGGGCGGCTCGCAGCATCCTTCGAGAGGCACGCCATCACGAGGTTGCGCACCGGCTCCGGAACGTCTGCAGGAAGCTCCGGTGGTGTGTCGTTGATCTGCGCCATCGCGATTGCAACCTGCGACTCGCCAGTGAACGGGCGCTTGCCCGCGAGGCACTCGTAAGCCACGATGCCGAGCGAGTAAATATCTGTCGACGGCGTCGCCGCGTGGCCGCTGGCCTGCTCAGGCGCGAGGTACTGCACCGTGCCCATGACCTGGCCGGTCGCGGTGAGCGGGACCTGGTCTGCGATGCGGGCGATACCGAAGTCGGTGATCTTCACCCGGCCTTCGGGCGTGATGAGAAGGTTGCCTGGCTTAATATCGCGGTGCACGAGCCCAGCATCGTGGGCTG
>JAGNOB010000397.1 GCA_017990305.1 Leucobacter sp. | reverse complement strand
GGTGAGTACCCACCCGGGGGCGAGGTCGCCAAGCTCACGCATTGTCTCTTCGACGATGCCCGCCGTCCCCACGATCCCGACGGGGCGCGCGTCGGCGAGAATCGTCGTGAGCTCCCTGAGCTTGTACATCGGGTTCAACACCAGCGCGACTGCGCCAAGGCGCCACAGCGCAAGCTGTACGAGCGGGAACTGGGGGACGTTCTGTAGCTGGATGCCGACAATGTCGCCAGGCTGCACGCCATTCGCTTGGAATCCTGCGGCGAGCGCAGCAGCAGCCGCTTCCACGGTGCTGGCTGAGTAGGGAGCGTCGAAGTACCGCATAGCCACTCCGTCGGGATCGCTGGCGAGCCGGCTCGCCCATGCCTCGGTGAGCGTGCCGTGTGCGAGGTCCAGCCCGGGGGTGACGTGGTCTGGGTACCACTGATGCCATCGTTCCAGCGCGTCGATCATCGTTGATCCTTACCTGCATTCCAATACGTCTCCAGCGGGAAGACGCCCCGCCACCTTACCGACCGATCACTCGCTCGGTAGGGCAATTGTAATCATCACTCACGTCCGAGGGCAACCCCCTACCGCACGCAGTTGCGCCCGCGCCCGGGGCATGAAATTCTGACACTCATGACCGAGTCCCACTTCCCGCAGCCAATCGTGTTTGACACCTGCTGCACCGCCGCACTGACCTGTTTTGTGCGGAACGGCTTTCACGGAACCTCGATTCGCGAGATCGCGAGCGAGGCGGGCCTCTCGGTCCCCGGCCTCTACCACCACTACCCGTCAAAGGCTGCGCTGCTCGAGAAGCTCTGCGAGGTCTCCATGCACGAGCTGCACGCCGCACTCACGCAGGCGCGTGACTCAGCGACGACAACGCTCGAACGCTTCGATTCCCTCGTCGCATGTCTGCTCGAGTTCCACGCGGAGTTCGGCGATGTCGCCTTCGTTACGTACAGCGAAATTCGTTCGCTCCAGCCCGAGCCCCGCCAGCAGCACATCGCGTCTCGTCGCGGCGTCGAGCAGTACCTGATTGACGCCGTCACGGACGGGGTCTCCGAAGGCATCTTCGCGACGTCGGAACCGCGCCATGTCGCGCGCGCAATCACGCACATCTGCTTGGGTGTCGCCCAGTGGTTTCGGCACGGCGGGACCCTCAGCGTCGACGAGATTGTCGGCATCTACACCGAGATCAGCCGCGACACCGCCCGCTACGTCCGCTAGCCTCGGCCACGCCCGCTCTCGCGTTCGCGGCCGAGGCGCAAACATCGGCTCCCCGCGCTACCGCGTGAGCGCCCTCGCGGTTTCGAGGATCTGCGGCACCGCTGCTTCGAGCGTGTGCGCAAAGTTGTCACCTGGCCGCTCGCCTGCTCGCCAGCGCGTGTAGATGGCTTCGAGGAACACCGACGACTTCCAGAGCGCAAGCGTCTGGTACCACCGCAGGTCGCTGACATCGAGGCCCGTTCCGCGCGCATAGCGCTCAGCGAGCTCGTCCCGAGTCAGATAGCCGTCCTGCCGGGTGGCACTCGTAAGCTCCATCACCGTGCCCTGCGACGTTCGGTCGCTGTATGTCGCGACGAGATAGCCGAGGTCGGCGAGCGGATCGCCGAGGGCAGCCATCTCCCAGTCGAGAACCGCGAGCACGCTCGGCGGCCCCTCGTGCCGAAACATCACGTTCCCGAACCGGTAGTCGCCGTGCACAAGCGCTACCCGCTGCGGGGTAGGGAGATGCCGCTCCAACCACCGTGAGAGTTCCGCCTGGAGCGGCAGCTCTCGCCGCGATACCTGCCCCGCGAGACTCGTGAATGTCTTTACCTGGCGCTCAAGATAGCCCTCGGGGCGGCCGAACGTTGCAAGTCCAGCCCGTTCCAGGTCGACACCGTGCAACTCAACGAGGGTGTCAACAAGCGCCTCGGAGGCCTGCCTGCGCCCCTCGACAGAGTCGAAGGCTGCTGGGGTTCCATCGAGCACGATCGCACCGTCAAGGTACTCCATGAGATAGAACGGGACCCCGAGCACATCAACGTCGTCGCACACCGCGAGGATACGCGGCACCGGGGCGCCAACGCGGTGTAGGCCCTGCTGCACCGTTGCCTCGCGGATCATGTCATGAGTGGACTTGGGCAGGGGCGGCCTGGGGCCGCGCCTGAGCACCACGCGCGCGCCGGAGCGCTCAATGAGATACGTGATGTTCGACTGGCCGTCGCCGATCCGCTGCCAGGAAAGCGCGCCCTCCCCGATTCTGTGCGCGTCGAGGAAGGCGGTGACTCGGTCAAGCACGAGCAGCGGCGGCATCGGCAAGCCGGCTGCGTCCTCAATCGTCGCGACTACCTCTACCCCATCGGCGAGCGCGATCACTGCTGACCCCAGAGGTCCTCGCCGTGCTCATCAACGACGTCACGACGGGGCTCCCCCGCTTCGACCTCGCGTCGACGGCGCGAGGAGGCTCGGCGGGCGATTGCCCACTTATGGGTTTCATTCGAGCCGTCGTAAATACGGAAGGGTCGCACCTCGTTTGCATACGATGCGAGTGGTAGCGCGTCGGTCACGCCGTCACCACCACACAGCTGGATCGCACGGTCGATGATCCGGCCGATAGCGTCTGAGCAGTGCACCTTCGCAACGCCAGAGAGCGCGGCGCCTGCCTTCGGATCCCGCTCGAGCATCACGGCGGTGCGATCGATGATCGCCTCAGACGTCGCGATATCGATCTCGGACTGCGCGAGCATGTCTTGCGCGATGCCGAGTTCGCGCAGCTGTGACCCGAAGAGCTCGCGGCTCCCTGCCCGATCGAGCGCGATATCCTGCGCACGCTTCGCGAGCCCGAGCCAGCGCATGCAGTGCGTGAGCCGCGCCGGGCCGAGCCGCACCT
>JAGNOB010000036.1 GCA_017990305.1 Leucobacter sp. | reverse complement strand
GTTCCGGATCGATAGTCGCAATAAGGAGTTCCTCACTATGCGCGTTGGCGCTTGCGACCACGTTTCCGAGCGGATCGATCACCCGGCTAAGACCAGCTGAGTCTTCTCCGACGGTTCCAGAGGCAAGCAGCCAAGCAACGTTCTCGATCGCGCGAGCCTGCGTAAGCACCTCCCAGTGCATTTCCTTGCCCTTGCCTGAAACCCATGCGGCGGAGAGTGAGATCACGTCAGCCCCGCGGTCTGTAAGGCTTCTGAAAAGCTCGGGGAAACGGACGTCATAGCAGTTTGCGATACCGACTTTCACCCCCTCAACCTCGATAACGGGGGGCAACTCCATACCTCGCGTGACATACGCGGATTCCTGGTACGCGAACGCATCGTACGTGTGCAGCTTGTGGTAACGCGCGATCTCGACGCCATCGGCCCCGATCGCGAGGATGGTGTTGAAGGGTTGGCCCTCTGCACGCGGCTCGTAGCCCCCCGCGATGATCGAGACTGCGTGCTCGCGGGCGAGTTCCGCGAGCAATTCTTCAAATTGCCCCCACATGCCCTGGAGAATCTCGGTGAAGTTAGGCTTGATCGACTCGTCTGCAAGCAACGCGGCTTCCTCAGGGAAAACCACGAGCTTTGCTCCTGCGGCGGCAGCACGCGCAGTGAATGCTCGGATAGTTTCGAAGTTTGCCTCGACATCGATGCCGGGTGACGTTTGTGCGACTGCGACTTTCATGAAAAACCTTTCTGGTGAGCGACGACGTTAGTCAGCGAGTTGGTGTTATCTGGTGACGATCCGGGCGTCCTCGGGACGCCAACTCACAGTGAGTTCTTCGCCAACGGCGAGGCCAGGCAGCTGCAGCTCGCGAACAAGGCTCGACAGCGACACCTTGAACGTGGTTCCGCCAACATTGAGGTTTACCTGCCATTCCTCACCAAGGAAGGTGAGTGTCTCAACTTGGCCAACGAGGCCTTCGCCGCCCCGACGCATGTCGATCCGCTCCGGGCGGATCAGCATCGTGCCGACCTGCTCACGGCTCACATCCTCTGCGAGAACGCCATTCAGCGCGCCAATGCCGCCAGCCGCAACAACAACTTGCTGGCCCGCCGCACCGGCTGGCACGGTGACGTCGATGAGGTTACAACTGCCGATAAATCCTGCGACGAATCTCGTCTCCGGGCGATCGTAAATGTCCTCGGGGCTCGCAACCTGCTGGACGATACCCTCCGACATCACTGCGATGCGGTCCGACATCGTAAGGGCTTCCTCCTGGTCGTGCGTGACGTAGATAAACGTGATGCCGACCTCTCGCTGCATCCGTTTGAGCTCGAACTGCATTTCCTTCCGAAGCTGCTGGTCGAGCGCGCCAAGTGGCTCATCAAGTAGCACGACCTTTGGGCCCGACACGATCGCTCGTGCAAGCGCAACTCGCTGCCGCTGTCCACCGGAGAGCTGATCTGGTTTACGCTCCCCCAGATGCGCAAGCTTGACAAGTTCAAGTGCCGCCTGTGCTCTCTGGTTCGCTTCGGCCTTCGGCACTTTCCGAACGCGAAGTTCGAACGCGACGTTTTCGAACACCGTGAGGTGCGGGAAGAGTGCGTAGCTCTGAAACAGCATGTTCAGGTCGCGGTTGCGAGTCGGAACGTTCGTCACGTCCACGCCTCCAAGGTGCACGCGGCCCGAGCTTGGTGTCTCAAACCCGGTAATCATGCGCATCAGCGTCGTCTTACCGCATCCAGAAGGCCCGAGAATGGAGAAAAACTCGTTGTCCCCAATCTCAAGGTCGAGTGGGTGAACGGCGAGGTGTTCGCCGAATTGTTTCGAGATACCGAGAATCTCGACGGCCGGGGTACTAGTGGTGATTTGCGTGTTCATGAAACTCTTCGCTCTTCGCTCGAATTCGAAATGGGGGTGAGCCTGTTAGGAGGCCTTCACCCGGGTCCAGCCGTCCTGGTAAAACTTCATGGCAGGGCCGGGATCGACGATAAAGTCAGCATCGGCGACCTGTTCATCCGAAGCGTAGACAGCGGCGTTGGTCAGCAGCTCCTGATCCGCTACGTGCTCCGCGGCCGCGGTGTTTGCGCTGGCAAGACCAGCGTCGTTGGTGGCCATCGCGCTGATCTCAGGGCGCAGCAGGAAGTTGATGAATTCGTAGGCACCGGACTGGTTCGGAGCGCCCTTCGCGATCGACAGGCCGTCGACCCAGAGGCTACCGCCCTCCTCTGGAAGCACGTAGTGCACGTGTTCGTTCGCTGCGACGATCTTCGCGGTCTGCGTGCCGCCCCATGCCTCAGACATGCAGACGTCACCATTCGCAACGAGGTCACCGTAGTTGCTTGAGTTGTATCCCGAAAGAATCGCCTTCTGGTCGATGAGCGACTTCGTCGCGGCGGCGATTTCCTGCTCGTCCTTGCTGTTGGCGGGGAAGCCATTCACCTGCAAGCCTGCAATGTAGGCAGCGAGCATGTTGTCGAGCATGTTCACCTTGCCCTGCCACTTCGGATCAAACATGGACTTCCAGCTGGTGATTTCTTCGCCACCAGTGCATTCCGAGTTGTAGAGCAGCCCAGTGGTTCCCCAGACCCACGGCACCGAGTATCCGAGGTCGGGATCGTAAGAGGGGTCTCGGAACTTTTCAGCGATCTGGTCAAGACCCTCGATTTTCGACTTGTCGAGTGGTTCCAAAAGTTCTTGCCCGACGAGCTGCTGGACCGCGTACTGGCTAGGCTCAACGATGTCGTAGCCCGAGTTTCCCGCGGCAAGCTTCGAGATCATCGTCTCGTTGCTGTCGAAGTTGTCTACATTGACCTTGATTCCTGTTTCTTCAGTGAACGCGTCGAACACTGTCTGCGGGATCTCGTCGGCCCACGCATACACGTTGAGCGTCTTGGCGTCGCCATCGCTCCCCGCGCTGGAGCATCCGGTGAGGGCGAGAGCGGCGACGATGCCGACTGCTGCCACGGAGGTTTTCTTCATAATTCTGTTCCTTTCGAAGGGGTGGGAGTGCCAGGCCGCAACGGTGCGGTTAGGACCTAGAGTCAACGAGAATGCGTCGCATCTGCGAGACACCGACCGCGAGCACAATGACAAGCGTGAGCAGGATGAGCAATGCTCCGAGTGCATTAATACTCGGTGTCAGACCGGTCTTCAGACTCGAGTAGATCTTCAGTGGGAGCGTCGTCGATCCAACGCCGCTCAAGAAGGTGGACATCACGATGTTGGAGAACGACGTAGTGAAACTCAGCAGCCACGCTGCGACGACCGCGGGACGCAGTAGGGGAAAGTAGACGCGGGTAAAGGTTTGCCATGGCGAGCATCCGAGATCGGTTGCGGCCTCTGGCAGGCTGGGGTCGAGCATGGCTGCAGAACTCATCAATACGAGCGTCGCCAGCGGCAGAGAGACGATGAGGTGGCCGAGCACGAGCGTCGTAATACCTAGCGGAACCTTCGTCGCGCTAAACACGCTGAGAAGCGCGACACCGAGCACGATCTCGGGGACGATGAGAGGCAGGGCAATGAGCGCCATGAAGCCGCCCTTGCCGCGTCCGCGGTACCGCGCCAGCCCGAGGGCAAACATGATCCCGATCGCGGTCGCGACAGTCGCGGCGAGCACTGCGACAATGGCGCTCGTTCGCAGCGTCTGCATGAGCGCGCCATCTTGGAACAGTTCGACGTACCACTGCAGGGTAAGGCCTTCGAATCGCGTGTTCGTTCCCGCAGCGTTAAACGAGTAGACAATCACCGCAACGATCGGAATGTAGAGGAAGATGAACACGCCACGGGCGATGCCGTTCACGATACGATCCATGGCTTACGCTCCCTTCTTCTTGTTCGACACGCGCCGCATCAGCAAGCCGACAAGCGCCATCGACAGGACCATGAGTACGAGCAACACCATCGACACAGCGGCGCCCATCGGCTGGTTACGGAACTCCGTGTACAAGGTCACGATGAGGTTTCCGACAAGTGGATCCTTGCCGCCGCCGAGCAGCACTGGGATGACAAACACTCCCATCGTCGGAATGAAGGTCAGCAGTGCGGCGCCGAGGATACCGGGGCTGCTCAACGGCAGAATGACCCGGCGGTGGACTCCCCACCAACTGCACCCAAGGTCGGTCGCCGCTTCCTTGAGGGAACCGTCGATCGATCGCATAGAGGCGTAGATCGGGAAGATCGCAGTCGGGAGGAACGAGTACAGCAGCCCCAAGATGACCGCGGTGTTACTCGGGATCATCGAGAAACCAGAGAGTCCAAATATTCCGAGCACACCAGCTATCGGCCCGCCCGAGCCGAGAATCGTGATCCATGCAAACGTACGAACGAGGAAGTCAGTCCAGAACGGGATGATCACGAGCAGCAGCAGGAACCCTTGCTTTCCTTCCGGTCGAGACACGATGTAGTAGGAGGTGAGGTAGCCAATGACCACACACACCAGGGTGTTCAGGAGCCCGAGCCCGAGCGAGAAGAACAGCGTCTTCGAATAGACGGGGTCAAGGAGCTTTGCGTAGTGCTCGAGGGTGAACCCGCCAACTATGCCGCCGTAATCATCGGCGACCGCGAAACTGTTCCGCGCCACAATAAAGAGCGGCAGAATGCCCAGCAGCACCACAGAGGCGACTCCTGGAATGAGAAGTAACAGCGACCCACGTTTCGGGCGCTCCTTACGACCAAGATGTATCATCCGTGTCGTCGTTGCCACGTCGCTCCTTTGCTTTTGCCAGTCATCTTTGGTGTCCTTTAAGTGTGGCCCCCCAGCAAAGCTGGTGGGGTCGATTGTGCTGCTGATTCCGTGGAAGATTGCGGAGAAGTTGGCGCAGATCGCGGAGCACCGGATTTCTGGGCCAGTTTGGCGTCCGGAATCGCCCGCCAGCACTAGGCGGGAACGCGATTACGGGCCTCGCGAGCGGCACCGCTAATTGGCGCGTTCGAAGCCTGGCTTTGACGCCAGATGGGACCCGAGTGAGGACTACTGAGGTAGCGTCGCTACCAGCGCAGTACTCTGCTTGGCGATCTCCGCTTCCTCATCGGTCGGCACGACGAGGACAGTGATCTTCGACCCCTCGGCGCTAATGACGCGGGGACCGGATGCGGGCGACTCATTGCGGACTGGATCGAGGCGAAGTCCACACCATTCGAAGCCGGCGCAGATCAGCGCGCGCAGATCGGGGCCGTTCTCGCCGAGGCCAGCGGTAAAGACGATCGTGTCTGCGCCCTCGAGCACAGCAAGGTACGCCCCCAGGTAGTGCCTGGCACGATGCACGTAGACCTCGATGGCGAGCTGCGCGGCGGCATCGCCCGCAGCCGCGGCTGCGCGAACGTCGCGGAAATCAATCGTTCCTGTCATCCCGAGGAACCCGGAGCGCTTGTTCAGTTCACGATCCACGTCGTCGATGCTTACGCCGCGCCGCAGCAGATGCAGGATCGCGCCAGCGTCTATGTTGCCCGATCGGGTGCCCATCACGAGACCCTCAAGCGGAGTGAGCCCCATAGAGGTGTCGACCGAGCGGCCACCGTCGATCGCGCACATCGAGGCACCATTGCCGAGGTGCAGCACAATCTGTTTGAGTGACCCGAGTGGGCGGCCAAGGTGGTGCGCGGCACGCCGCGAGACGATCGAGTGCGAGATTCCGTGGAAGCCGTACCTGCGGATCCCGTGCTCAGCGGCGAGCTCGCGGTCGACCGCGTAGGTGTATGCCTTCTCGGGCATGGTTTGGTGGAAGGCGGTGTCGAAGACCGCGACATGCGGGAGTTCGGGGAACACTGCGCGGGCGGCAACGATCGCAGCGTAGTGTCCCGGGTTGTGCAGCGGCGCGAGTTCGGCGAGCTCGAGAATGCGCTCTGCTACCTCGTCGTCAATGAGCGTCGGCGCGATGAACTCGCTACCCCCGTGCACCACACGGTGTCCGACGGCGACGATTCCGAGGGATTCAATCGGCGTCCCGGATTCGGCGAAGCGTTCGACGATTGCTGCGAACCCAGCTGCGTGATCCGGGATGTCCCCCTCCACGATGGTCTCGCCCTGGCTGCCTGTGTGGACGACGCGGCCGGCGCCGCGCTCAGCGATCCGCTCGACGAGGCCGTGGGCAAGCCGGGAGCCGGTCCCCTCCTCGATCACCTGGTACTTGATCGAAGAGGAGCCGGAGTTCACGACGAGTACGGCGTTCATCGCTCGCCAGCCTGCACTGCTGTGATCGCGACGGTGTTGAGAATGTCCTGCACGGTAGCTCCTCGAGAGAGGTCGTTCACTGGCTTGTTGAGGCCCTGCAGCACCGGCCCCACAGCGATTGCGCCCGCCGAGCGCTGCACAGCCTTGTACGTATTGTTGCCCGTATTCAGGTCAGGGAATATGAACACGGTCGCGTGGCCTGCAACCTGCGAGCCGGGGAGCTTCGATGCGCCGGTCTCGGGGTCAATCGCTGCGTCGTACTGCAGCGGCCCCTCAACGAGCAGCTCCGGATGGCTCTCTCGCACCAACGCGGTCGCCTCGCGGACCTTGTCGACCTCGGCGCCCGAGCCAGACTCCCCCGTCGAATACGAAAGCATCGCAATGCGTGGTTCCACCCCGAATTGCTCAGCCGTCTCCGCCGAGGACGCCGCGATATCTGCGAGTTGGGCGGCGTTCGGATCCGGGTTCACCGCGCAATCGCCGTAGACGAGTACCCGGTCAGCGAGCGCCATGAAGAACACGCTTGAGACGACCGAGACACCGGGCTTGGTCTTGATGAACTCGAGACTCGGCCGGATCGTGTGTGCGGTCGTGTTCGCGGCGCCCGACACCATCCCGTCGGCAAGCCCCAGGTGAACGAGCATCGTGCCGAAGTAACTCACGTCGGTCATCCGATCGCGCGCGTCCTCCAGCGTGATGCCCTTGTGCGCGCGCAGCTTCGCGTACTCTGCGGCGAACTCGCCGAGCAAAGGCGAGGTCTCGGGGTCGATCACGGCCGCACCCTCGATCGCTAGCCCGAGCTCGGCCCCGCGCTTACGGATCGCGCTCTCCTCGCCGAGCAGCGTGAGCTTGGCGACACCGCGCGCAAGCAGCGTGCTTGTCGCACGAAGAATCCTGTCGTCATGCCCCTCGGGCAGCACGATATGCGCGTCTGCCTTCGCCGCGCGAGCAAATAGATCGTAGGCGAACATCGCTGGTGTGCGCACGCTCCCACGGTGCAGCCGAAGCCGTTCACGCAGATCGCGAGTGTCGACGTGCTCCTCAAAGAGGGCGAGCGCGGTATCGAACTTCACCGGTGACTCCTCGGTGAGGAGCCCGCGGGCATTCACGACGCGCTGGGCGGTCTCGAAAGTGCCGTGCGGGGTGCGGATCACGGGAAGCACCGCACCCACGCCGTCGAGCAGCCGCTCCACGTCTTCAGAGATCTCAAAGTCACCGTTGAGCACGACTGCACCGAGCGTCGGGAAACCCTCCGCTTCGTGCGCAATGGACACGGCGAGGAGCGTCTCCGCCCGATCCGCCGCGATCACCACAACCGCCCCCTCGAGCAGCCGCGGCAACACATTCGTCATTGACATGCCAGCGATGACAATCTGCGTCACCTCGCGACTCAACAGTTCAGCACTGCCGCGGACAAGATGACCGTCAACGGCCCGCATCACCTCGGCGACCGGCGGGGCGACAAGCTTCGGCTCCTCAGGGAGGGCCCAGACGGCGGTGCCCTCGGGAACCACCTCGGTGACGGCGGCCACGATCTCATCGAGGGCTGCGGAATCAGCCCTGTTGATGAGCGTCGCAAGCACGCTCGCGTGCTCCTCGTGCAGTTCGGCAATGCTCAGGTCCACGATCTGCGCGAGCGTATTCGCTGCGCGGGCACTCGACTGACCGAGTACCTCCTGTTCGGCCATGTCGCGGCCTCCCACCACCAACAGCACAGGTGAATCGAGGTTTGCGGCGATCCGCGCGTTCGTCGCGAGCTCAGTGGGCGCGGCTACGTCGGTATAGTCAGACCCCACAACCACGATCGCGTCGCACTGCTCGCGCAGCGCCCGATAGCTACTCACGATCGCAGCCATAGCCTCGTCGGAGTCACGCGCGAGCTCCTCGTACGTGACGCCGACGCACTCATCGTACGAAGCGGTCGCCGTTGCGCGACCCCGCAACAGCTCGAGCACCCGGTCGCGCTCATCACGGGAGCGAATCACCGGGCGAAAAATACCCACGCGCGGCACGCCAGCCTTCAGCGCATCAAGCACGCCGAGCGCTACGGCGCTCTTTCCAGTGCGACCCTCGGCGGATGTGAGATAGATACTGACTGCCACATCCTCAGTGTATTCGGCGCGTTCGCCTCGCTGCCGAGAAACTGTGGAAGTCGCAGCTCAAGGTACGCCGAAGGGCCGACACCCGCTGTGGGATGTCGGCCCTTCGAATAGTGACAGCAGCCAGTTATGCGCTGTCGCGCGACGCCGCGAAGCCGGCAACGAAGCCGCGCTCAAACGCCTCTCCACGGCCAGCGCGCGGGCGGTGACCTTCACCGGGATTGCCGCCGTAGCCACGGCCACGGCCTCGGCCGAAGCCGTGACCGCCTTCGTGACCGGGCCCGAAGTGGTGGTCGGGGCCGAACTGGTGGCCGGGCCCGAACTGGGCCCCGCACCCGTTACCCCGGCCAGCGCCCTCGCCATGGTTGTGGCAGTGCCCGTGGCTGTGCGCATGTCCGTGTCCGTGTCCGTGTCCGTGGCCGTCGTGATTGCCCTGTCCCCGCTCGTGGCCGTGAACCTGCCCGCGATAGCGGCCGTGGCCTCGCCCACCGCCACGGTGTCCGCGCGGCAGTCTCATGCCCTCGGTCCACCCGAATTCGGTGGCGATTGCCTCAAGCGACGCCGCGGTCGTGGCGAGATCCTCCGGGGAAACCGAGCCCTCGATCCGATCGCGCACCGACTCGGTGATTGCGGTCAAGCGCTCGCGTGCCGCCACGCCCGCGTCAGTGAGCTGCCATGTGAGACCGTTGGCGCGTGTCGCTTCTACGTCGGCACGGGTGATCCAGCCGCGGTCAGCAAGTGACCACAGTCGGCCTCCGCGACGCTCGAGCCGCTCCCGCATGTGCTCGGAGAGCTCGCGCTCCCCCGACAGCATGTTGAGCACGCGCAGATCTCGGCGGGATGCACCCGCTG
>JAGNOB010000035.1 GCA_017990305.1 Leucobacter sp. | reverse complement strand
GCGTTTGCCGAGGTCGTCGCCGCCCAGCCCGACGCGCTCGCCGGGCTCGCTTCCCTGCTCGTCGAAGACGAGCTTGAGGCTTGGCAGGCGTGGCTCGCGTGGTCGATCGTGCGATCCTCCGCCGCGCTCCTCACGCAGGAGATGTCGCGCGCGAACTTCGACTTCTACGGCACCGCGCTCACCGGCGCGACCGAGCAGCGCGAGCGGTGGCGCCGCGGCGTCTCATTCGTCGAGGGAGCGATGGGCGAGGCCGTGGGCCGCATTTATGTCGAACGCCACTTCGACGAGAACTCGAAGGCAGCAATGGACGAGCTGGTGGGGCACCTCATCGGCGCCTACAGCGACTCGATCAAGGAGCTCTCCTGGATGGGGGAGGGCACCCGCGAGCGCGCCCTCGAAAAGCTCGGCAAGTTCACGCCGAAGATCGGCTACCCCGTGCAGTGGCGCGACTACTCGGCGCTCGCCGCAGACTCAAGCGACCTCGTCGGCAACTCGCACCGCGTTGCCGAGTACGAGTTCCAGCGCGAGTTCGGCAAGATCGGCAAGCCGATCGATCAGAACGAGTGGTTCATGACGCCGCAGACCGTCAACGCGTACTACAACCCAGGCATGAACGAGATCGTGTTCCCCGCGGCGATCCTGCAGCCGCCGTTCTTCGACGTCACGTGGGATGCGGCGACGAACTTCGGTGCGATCGGCGCGGTCATCGGCCACGAGATCGGGCACGGCTTCGACGATCAGGGCTCACGCTACGACGGCGACGGCAAGCTCACCGACTGGTGGACCGAGCAAGACCGCGAGGCCTTCGAGAAGCTCACCGGTGCGCTCATCGGCCAGTACAACGAGCTCTCGCCCGAGGGCGCTGACGGGCAGACCGTGAACGGCGAGCTCACGATCGGTGAGAACATCGGCGATTTGTCGGGCCTCGAGATCGCGTGGAAGGCGTACCTGCGGTCGCTGGCGGGCGCCGAGTCACCCGTCATTGACGGCCTCACTGGCGCCGAGCGTTTCTTCCTCGCGTGGGCACAGGCCTGGCAGCAGAAGTCGCGGCCCGCCGAGGTCGTGCGGCTCCTGACGATCGACCCGCACTCGCCGAACGAGTTCCGCTGCAACCAGATCTTGAAGAACCTTGACGCCTTCCACGAGGCGTACGGTACGCAGCCTGGCGACGGGCTCTACCTCGCCCCAGAGGAGCGCGTCAGCATCTGGTAGGTCAGCGTTTGACGCATAGGCGGCGGCACCCACTCAGCTCGAGGGGTGCCGCCGCCGCTGTCTTGTGGCGCGCTGCGAAGCGTTAGCCCTGCTGGTCTGCGTCTGGATCGGCGCCGAAACGCGTGAGCTGTTTGCGCTCGGCGGTGGCCTGTTTGCGCTCGATGCTCAGCTGCTTCCGTTCCGCGCGTCGCACTTCTCGCGGCATTCGTGGGGGAATCGCTGCGAGGTTCTCGGGGTAAGCGTGGGGCGCCGGTCCGAAGGCGACGCGGGCTGAGCGGACGACGCGGCGGCCGAGCATCCGGTTGCCCGTCCCGCCGATGACGGCGCCAACGCCGTAGGGGAGCACCTTGCCGATCACCGACGCGGTGCCCGTCTTCGCGAGCTTCTTCAGAAACATCGAACGCAGTTGTTCGAGCGCTGGGCTGACGACGTTTTTGGGCATCGCGGTGGTGACGATTTCGCTCCAAAATGCACCCCGAGCCATGCCGCCGGCGACCTGGCCTGTGACCTGGCGCAGCAGCGTCGCTCCCTCTTCCCCGAGCATGAGCGCGAGGATCAGGGCGTGCGTGCGGTCGCGGTCGGTGAGCACGATGCCGTGCACCTCAGCGACGGCGTGCGCGAAGAGCGCGGTGGCCTCGATGAATCCGATCGTCTCTGCGCCCGCGATGGCGAGAGCCGCCGCGGTGCCGACAGCGGGGATTGCCGCAGCCGCGCCAACGCCGGCACCGCCAGCCATGACGCTGTTTAGGTAGTGGCGCTCGAGCATCTCAACGAGGTGCTGTGGGCTTGCGCCAGGGTGGCGGGCGCGAATTCGCTTGAGGTGCGCGAGCACGATCGGCCGCTGCACGGTGAGCACGCCGTCGAGCGCCTTCGCCACCATCGGGTGGTGCTGCTGCGAGCCGGGTGCGGAGGCAGCCTGCGGCGCAGCGTCGATGACGATGACGGGCTCTTCAGGCCGGGGCGCGTAGCGGGGCTGATTCATAGCAACATGCTACGGAGTAAGCCTGTGTGCAGGGTAGCTGTTCGCTGTCGGGAAACGGCGAGCGTCTGCGTGGAAGAGGGGCGTGGTATGCGCTGGCAATTGACAAACCTCGAATCACCTCCTAGGTTCATTAGTGAAGTAATGAACCAGGGAGGTGGATAGGATGCACACAGAAGTTCAGTTCGCGGAAGACGGGGTAACACGTGTTCGAAGACTCTAGGCCGATTTTTCAGCAGATTGCCGAGGGCATCGTCGACGACATTTTGCGCGGCAGATACGCGGAGGGCCAGCAGGTCCCCTCGACGAATGAACTTGCGGCTTACCTGCGCATTAACCCGGCGACAGCTGGCAAGGGCCTCGGCCTGCTCGTCGACCAGGGCATCCTCGTCAAGCGACGCGGCATCGGAATGTTCGTAGCCGAAGGCGCACGGGAGCGGGTCGCCGCAGAGCGACGCGAGCGTTTCGCCACAGACTTCATCGAGCCCCTCCTCATGGAGGCTCGGACCATTGGGCTCGATCGAGAGGCCCTCATCCGCCTCATCGCAGACGCCCAGACAGGCGGCGCTTCCGCTAGCGCCCCGCCAACCACAGATTGAGAACCCTCATGACATACGCGATTGAAACACGCGGCCTCACGCGGAGCTACGGCGACTCCAATGCACTCGACAACGTCACGGTGCGGATCCACGCCAACACCATCACGGGCCTGCTTGGCCGCAACGGCGCGGGCAAGACCACGCTGATGGCGCTCGCAACCGCACAGGTGCTCCCCACCTCGGGCGAGGTGCTGGTCGACGGCGACCAGCCGTTCGAACACGCGAAGGTGCTCGAGAAGCTCTGCTTCATCCGCGACAACCAGCGCTACCCAGATAACTATCGCTTGAAGCACGCGCTACGGGCCGCGCGAATCTTCTATCCGAACTGGAGCCAAGAGCTGGCCGACGAGCTCGTCGGCATCTTTCGGATACCGACGAAGACAGACGTCACGAAGCTCTCGCGCGGTCAGCTGTCGTCTCTGGGGATCGTGCTCGGCCTTGCCTCGCGCGCCCCGATCACATTCTTCGATGAGCCCTACCTCGGCCTTGACGCGACCGCCCGCATGTACTTCTACGACGCGCTGCTGCGCGACTACCAGGAGGTGCCGCGCACGATCGTGCTCTCGACGCACCTCATTGACGAGATGGATCGCCTGCTTGAGCGCGTCATCATTCTCGAGCGGGGGCGTGTGGTGCAGGACGCCGATGTAGACGAACTTCGGAACGCCGCGCACACTGTCGCAGGGCCTGCCGGAGAGGTGGACGCGTATGCCGCAGGGCGGAACGTGCTCAGCACGCATCGGGTCGGCGGGCTCGCAACCCTCGTTGTTGAGGGCACTCCGGGCGCGGCCGATCTTCAGGCTGCCGAACGTGGTGGGGTCGAACTCGGCCCCGTCTCGCTGCAGGAGCTCGTCTCGGCGTACGGGTTCGACCGTGAGCAGGCCCCTGGCCGCACGCCCGTGGCCGCGACACTGACCAAGGAGGCACGCGCATGAAACCGCTCATGAAGGTCACCAAGCTGCACCTGAATAAACCGCAATTGATGTTCAGCGCCCCGGCACAGATCGTCGGCACCGTGATGTTGGTCACCGCGCTGATCTCCCTGATCCTGCAACGCGCCGAAGTCTTCGGGGGGATGGGCGACTACCTCGACATCATGCGGAGGAACAACGCCCTGGTGTTCGCGCTGCCCGGCTTCTTGATTTACTACGGCGTGCAGGCGATCGCGACGACCTATCCCTTCGCGCTCGCGCTCGGGGCCACTCGCCGCTCCTATGTGTGGGGAACGGCGCTCGCGAACGTCATCCTCTCCGCCTACGTCGCGCTACTGCTGCTCGTGCTGCTCGGGCTTGAGCTCGTCACCGACCACTGGTTCGCGAACATCTATGCGACCGATGTGTTGTTGCTCGGTAGCGGCAACCCGCTCGTGTTGGCGGTGACCGCATTCCTGCTCACCTTTGCGTCAGTCTCCATCGGCGGGTTCTTTGGAGGGGTGTGGGTGCGCTTCGGATCGAAGGGGCCGCTGCTGACGGCGCTCGTGCTTGCGGTTGTGCTCGCCGGGCTGCTGTTTATCTTTGTGCCCTACTCGGAGGCGATCATCGCTGCGGTCACCAGGCCGATCCTCGCTGTTGTCGGTCTCGCTATTGCACTCCTCGCATTGCTGGGCACTTGGATCGTGATGCGCAGAGCCTCGGTGCGCTAGCCGTCCGAGACAGCGCGCGGGGCAGCTCAGTGAGAATGCTATGTGCTCGATCGGCCCGTGCGACAATGGCCGTGTGTACTTAACGCTGAGCACTACCACCGCCCCGGTCGAGGATCTGACGTTCCTGCTTCACAAGCATCCGGGCCGAGCGCACACGCGGAAGCTGTCTGTCGGCCAGGCGAGCGTGTTCTGCACCGAGCTCTCGGAGGAGCGCTGCACGGTTGCCCTCATGCTCGACGTCGACCCGATCGGCCTGCTGCGGGGTCAGGGAGCAGCACTCGAAAGCTTCACGCTCGGTCAGTACGTGAACGACCGCCCGTATGTCGCATCGTCTCTCCTTGTCGGCGCGATGCGGGGCGTCTACGGCACCGCGCTCGCGGGGAACTGCGATGCCCGGCCTGACCGCGTCACCGCGCCCCTCGACCTCGAGATGCATCTGCCAACGGTCGCCTGCGCTGACGGGGCGCAGCTCATCGAGCGCCTGTTCGAGCCGCTCGGCTGGCGGGTCGATGCGACAGCGCTGCCGCTCGACCCCGAGGTGCCCGCCTGGGGAGACTCCGTCATCTTCGACGTGCGGTTGACAGGCACGGCCGTGCTGCGACACGCGCTGCAGCAGCTCACCGTGCTGCTGCCCGTGCTCGACAACGCGAAGCACTACTGGGTCGACCAGTCGGAGCCCGAGACACTGCTGCGTCACGGCGGCGACTGGCTCGGCGACCACCCCGAGCGCGAGCTCATTCTGCGACGCTCCCTGCGGTACCAGCGCGACCTCATCGAGGCCGCTGGCGAAGCGGCGCCGAGCGCGCCACCCGCGGGCACCGCAGCCGGCTCAGACACCGCAGCCGGCGCAGACACCACGGGCGCCGTAGCCGGCGAGCCGGAGCGTCCAGCGCGCCTCCCGTCGCTCGCGAGGCAACGGGGCGAGGCAGTGCACGCGGAACTCACGAGACTGGGTGCAGCGAGCGTGCTCGACATGGGGTGCGGGCAGGGCGCACTACTCGCGCCGCTCGCGCGAGACCAACGCATCACGAGGCTCGTCGGTGCCGACGTGTCGGCGCACGCGCTCGCGCAGGCCGCCAAGCGGCTCCGACTCGACGAGGCCCCCGACGCGATCCGCGAGAAGGTCGGACTCATCCAGGCGTCGCTCACCTACCGCGACGACCGGCTGCGTGGGTTTGATGCGATGGTGCTCATGGAGGTGATCGAGCACATCGATCTCGAGCGGCTGCCGGTCGCCGAGCGCACCGTGTTCGCCGATGCCAGGCCGGCTCACGTGCTCGTGACGACACCGAACGTTGAATACAACGCGGCGTACCCGGGGCTCGTGGCGGGGGAACTACGCAACCACGACCACCGCTTCGAGTGGACGCGCGCAGAGTTCGCTGCCTGGGCACAACGGGTCGCTGGCGCCCATGGCTACACCGTCGAGTTGACGGGGATCGGCCCCGAGGATCCAGCACTCGGGCACGCAACCCAGCTCGCGACCTTCACCAGGGAACACGCCCCAGCCGCAGGAAGCGCCACGACGCCAGGAGAGACCGCATGACCGAGATTTCGATCCCCGAGGTCGCCCTAGTCCTGCTCGTTGGCGCCTCCGGCTCGGGAAAGACGCGTTTCGCGCGCGAGCACTTCGGCCGCTACGAATCGATCTCGAGCGACGAGTGCCGCGGCCTCGTCTCCAACGACCCGAACGATCAGAGCGCCACCCAGGCTGCATTCGATGTGCTGCACACGATCGCGGCGAAGCGGCTGCAGGCAGGCCTACTTACTGTCATCGACGCGACGAACGTGCAGGCCGGGGCGCGCGCCTCGCTCATCCAGCTCGCGCGCGACCACGACGTGCTCCCGGTCGCAATTGTGTTCGATCTCGCTGAGTCCGTGCTACTCGAGCACGATAGTGGCCGCGACGACACCCCGCGTGGAGCGCGTGTGATCCGCCGCCACCAGGGGCAGCTCAGGCGGTCGCTCAAGGGGCTCCGCCGCGAGGGATTCCGCGGGGTACACGTGCTCAGCACGCCCGAGGAGGTCGACTCGGTGCGCATCGTGCGCCGCCGGCTCCTCACGGACTTCACGGACGATCACGGCCCGTTCGACGTGATCGGCGACGTGCACGGCTGTCTCCCGGAGCTCGAGACCCTGCTGGGCGAGCTCGGGTATGCGATCGGCCGTGACGACGCGGGGCGCGCCGTCGACGCCACCCATCCCGAGGGACGCCGTGCGCTGTTCCTCGGCGACCTCGTCGACCGCGGGCCCGACTCCGTCGGAGTGCTGCGCCTCGCGATGGGCATGCACAAAGCTGGCCACGCGCTCGCGGTGCCAGGCAACCACGAGGAGAAGCTCGTCGCTGCGCTCGACGGCAAGCGGAAGACGATGACGCACGGCCTCGCCGAGACGATGCTGCAGCTCGCAGGCGAGACCGATGAGTTCAGGCGCGAAGTGCGCGAGTGGGCGCACGGCTTGGTCTCGCACCTCGTGCTCGACGATGGCAAGCTCGTCGTCGCGCACGCTGGCCTGAAAGAGGCCTACCATGGGCGCAGTTCGGGGCGGGTGCGCGCGTTCGCGCTGTACGGCGACACGACGGGCGAGACAGACGAGTACGGGCTGCCGGTGCGACTCGACTGGGCAGCCGACTACCGTGGACAGGCCGTCGTGCTGCACGGCCACACCCCCGTCCAGGAGGCCGAGTGGCGCAACAACGTGATGTGCCTCGATACGGGCTGCGTGTTCGGCGGGAAGCTCTCGGCGCTGCGTTATCCCGAGCGTGAGCTCGTGCAAGTGCCAGCGCTCGAACGCTACGCCGACCCGATCCGCCCGCTGGCCGCCCCGCGCGGCGGCGAAGTCGGCGGTGCCGCCCCTGCCCAGGCTGGGGCGGAGAGCCGCGGGGCCACAGGCAGCCCAGACAGTCACGGCAGCGCAGGCGACTCGCCGGGTTCCAAGAGCAGCCAGGCCCAGCCCGCGACCCCGCGCACCGAGGGCGAGCTGCGCTCCGCCGACGTGCTCGGCCGCCGAATCGTGGAGACATCTCTCCACGGGAAGGTGAGTGTCCGCGCCGAGCAGGCCGCGGGCGGTTTCGAAACCCTCAGCCGCTTCGCCGTTGCGCCCTCGTGGCTGCCGTATCTGCCGCCGACGATGGCCCCGTCACCGACGAGCTCCGAACCCGGGTACCTCGAACACCCGCGCGAGGCGTTCAAAGCGTTTGCCGCCGCTGGCGTCGAGCGCGTGGTCTGCGAAGAGAAGCACATGGGATCACGCGCGGTCGTGCTGCTCTGCCGCGACGCCGAGACCGCAGCGCGGCGCTTCGGCGGCGAGCCGGGCCAGACCGGGATCGTCTACACCCGCACGGGCCGCGCCCTGTTCGACCGCGACCTCACCGAGGCCTTCCTCGCGGGGATGCGGGCCGCGGCAGACACGGCCGGCCTCTGGGAAGAACTCGAGACTGACTGGGTGCTGTTCGACGGTGAAATGCTGCCCTGGTCGCTGAAAGCCGGCGAGCTTCTCACCGGGGTCTACGCGCCGGCCGGGGCCGCGGCCCGCTCAGGCCTGGGCGCCGCGGTCACCGGACTCGCGGCTGCCGCAGCCCGCGGCGTTGACGTCTCCGCGCTCCAGTCACGGGCCACCGCCCGGCTCGCCGACGCTGAAGCGTTCACCCGCGCCTATCGGGGCTACGTATGGCCGACCTCAGGCCTTGAGGGAGTGAGCTTTGCGCCGTTCCAGGTGCTCGCGACCGAGGGCCGTGCCCGGTATGCGGATCCGCACCCGTGGCACCTCGAAGTCATCGAACGGCTCGTGGCAGCGGCCCCCGAACTCGTGCGCCGCACCCGGCACCTCACCGTGTCGCCTGCCGACGAGGCGAGCGTCGCTGAGGGCATCGCCTGGTGGGAGAAACTCACGGGAGCTGGCGGCGAGGGGATGGTCGTGAAGCCAGAAGCCTCCGTCGTGCGCGGGCCGAAGGGGCTCGTACCACCGGGGCTGAAGGTGCGCGGGCAAGAGTACCTGCGTATCATCTACGGCCCCGAGTACCTCGACCCGAAGAACCTCTCGCGGCTGCGGGATCGGGACCTCGGGCGGAAACGGTCGCTCGCGCTCAGGGAGTTCGCGCTCGGTGCGGAGGCACTCGACCGATTCGTGGCTGGCGAACCGCTGTGGCGCGTGCACGAGGCGGTCGCGGCCGTGCTGGCGCTCGAATCGGACCCGGTGGATCCCCGGCTGTAGCCAGGGGACTTGACGGGGCATGAGCGCCGTGGGCTAGGCTGGCCAGCAACGACACGGGGTGCCGCAACCAGCGGCTGAGATCAGACCCGTCGAACCTGCTCTCGGTAATACGAGCGAAGGGATGTCCCTATGCACGCACCATTTTCCATGCCCGCAAACGCGCTGGGGGAGGTGACGGCAACACTGCTCGACCGGCTCCGGCATCGGGCTCCGCTCGTGCACAGCATCACCAACGGCGTGGTGCAGGGCATTACGGCGAACACCCTGCTCGCGCTCGGAGCGGCCCCCGCGATGGTCGACATCACTGGCGAGGCCGGTGTCTTCG
Source organism: Leucobacter sp. (assembly GCA_017990305.1). Classification (GTDB taxonomy): domain Bacteria; phylum Actinomycetota; class Actinomycetes; order Actinomycetales; family Microbacteriaceae; genus Leucobacter. The sequence goes on along the minus strand of JAGNOB010000035.1, from coordinate 185 downwards.
CCCAGGCAGCCGACGGACTGCTCATCAACCTTGGAACGCCGGCCCCAGAGCAGCGCGATGCGATGCGCGAGGCCGTCGCGGGAGCGAACGCGGCTGGCACCCCGTGGGTGCTTGATCCCGTCGCGATCGGCTCGCTCCCGATCCGCACGGCGCTCGGGCACGAGCTCGTCGCGCTGCGCCCGACC
>JAGNOB010000396.1 GCA_017990305.1 Leucobacter sp. | reverse complement strand
GGGAAATGGCGTAGCGTCGTCAAACCGAACCGCAGCGACGAGGATCATGAGGTAGCCCGCGAGCTGGGCGAGGCCGCGGACGGCGAGCATGGGGCGCCGGGCAAACCAGGTGGCGAGGAGCGGGGCCGCGATGGCGACAAGCGCGCCAAGCATGAACTCCCACACACGGCCGAAGGTATTGAAATAGGCGGCTGCCGGGTTCGTCGCAGTCTGCCACAGTGAAAACGCGAGCGAGGCGCCACCCAGCATGACGACCGCTGCGGCGAGCACGCCGGGCCGTGCGGCGATGCGGCCTGAGAACCGGCGGGCGAGGAGCCAGCTGAGCAGTAGGAGGGTGAGCGGCCACAGCAGGTAGAACTGCTCTTCAACGGACAACGACCAGTAGTGCTGCGCTGGCGTTGACGGCTGACCGCGGTCCGAGTAGTTCACCGAGGAGGCGGTGAGCATCCAGTTTTCAAAGTATGCAGCGGAAGCGAAGATCTCGCGCGCGATCCGCGACCAGCGCTCGGCAGGCAGCCAGATGAGCGTCGCCCCGAGCGTGACCACTCCGACGAGCAACGCGGCAGGGAGCAGTCGCCGCGCGCGGCGCGCATAGAACTGTGGGAGGGAGATTCGGTTCGTGCGCCGGATCTCACCCAACAAGTGCGCGGTGATGAGGAAACCCGAGATGACAAAGAACACGTCGACGCCGACGAAGCCGCCGGTGAGGCGCGTCGGCCAGAGGTGATTGGCTATGACGAGTAGCACGGCGAGCGCGCGAAGCGCCTGAATATCTGCGCGTACTTTCGACCGTTTCTTGGCCTGCTGTGGCGCGCGGACTGTTGTGGTACTCACCGCACAAACCTATCAGCGGCCCAGCTAGGCTGCCTGCGGCAGCACTGGCTTGACTCTCAATCAGTCGATAGTTAGCTTGCCAGCTGCTCGCCAGACGGCAACCGCAAGCTCGGGCACTGTGTCCGCGATTTCGCGCAGCAGCTCGAACTCGACGCGGTCTGCGTTGCCCTGGTGAATGGCGGCGTCGTCGCTCGACGACCTGGCTGCGAGTCGGGCCAGACCATACTCCGCCAGCTGACCGCGGTCCTCAAGGAGCTCATCACGCAGCGCGGCGACAACGAAATCTTCGAGCTCTGGGACCTCCTCGAACGCGATCGCGGGATCTTGCCCGCCGCGCACTCGATACTCGAGAATGGTCTCTCGTTCGAGGCGCGCGTCAGCCCGCAGCTGCAGCAGACGTTCGGTAGTGAGGTTCACGGTACCAATCTACCAAGTTGTGCTGGGCGCCGAGCCGAGTACCGGCACTGCTCAGTGTGCGTCAGCTGCGCGCCGGCGCGTGGTCACGAGGGATCGGGACCTGCCGCCACGGCACCCGTTGCGGTTCCGCGTCGAGCGACGGGAGCTCGAAGTCGAAGCGCGACTTTGCCGCGAGCAGAATCAGCAGGAGCCAGCCGCTCTCAATGAGCATGCGGCTCTCGGCGAGCGACTGCACCACGAGGGCGACCATGAGCAAGAACGGCCACAGAGCGCTCGTCGCGTAGGGGAGAGGCGGTCCGAAGCCGCGCCGCGGCTGATCCACCGCGCGGAACCACACCCGCCACAGCGTGAGTGCGACGAGCGGGGCGAAGATGAGCAGGCCGACGATGCCGAGCTGCAGCCAGACATCGAGCCAGGCGTTGTGCGCGCTCATCACCTGGATGCCGCCCTGCACGTCGAGCGATTTGAACGGCTCCACCCACGGGGCCCAGTAACTGATCCATCCCCAGCCAAACCACGGACGCTGCTGAGCGAGCGCTACGACGGCCTCCCAGGTATCGACACGGCCGGTGAGGTCGCTGCTCTTCCCGAGCAGGCCGAAGAGCCAGTCGCGGGCGAAGGCACCGACGACGGTGAGCGCCGCAAGCACCGCGGCGCCAGTGATGTAAACGGGGACACGGCGCTCGGGGCCGGTACGGCGAGCCCAGAGCGCGAACACGAGAGCCACGACGACGGCTGCGAGTGCGACGGTGACGGTCGCTGAACGGGTCAGAGCGAGCGTGGCGACAGCCATAAGCACCCAGAACCAGCCAGCGAACCGTGTAACGAGTTTCGCGCGGAGCTGGATGGCGAAGATGATGAGGCCGATGAGGCCGATGAACCCAAACAGCGTGGAGCTGCCGACGAGGCCCTGGATCGGGCCACCGTCGAACAGGAGGTCTCGGCTCCAGTACAGGAGCTTGGGCGTCTTCTCCTCCTGAGCGGCGGTCAACTCGATCCACCATGGCAGCAGCGGCTCCCGCACGAACAGCGACACCACGAGCTCAAACACGAACGACAGCCCGATCACGTAGCGCAGCGCCGTGCCAAGGGTGCGAAGCACCTCGTGCCAGGTGAGCACGAACGCGAGCGTCACGGCGACGAAGGTCGTGAGGAGCTGTGCGACGGTGCCGAGCAGACTCTCGAGCGTGTACTGCGACCAGATGATCGAGAGCATCGCGAGGATCAGGAAGAGGTAGATGGGGGCGGGGAGCCGGTACCAGCGGAACCGTTCCGGCTTGAGCTTGAAAAACATGACCGCGCCGATCGCCGCAATCGCAACCGCGGCGATGATGAATCCCGGCCAGCCAAGCACGTTGCGCACGCCGTTGCTGCCAAGTGTGAAGACGAATACGACGATCGCGTACGCACTCACTCCGAGTCTCGTCTTGGTATTGGCCATACCCGGTATGGTAGAGCATGCCAATACCGCAGGGAGCATTGTGCTGATCTTTATTGAGAACACTCCGCGCACCTATGCGTGGGGCTCAACCGACGCTCTCCCCGCCATGCTGGGTCACGCGCCCACCGGGGAGCCGCAGGCCGAGCTCTGGCTCGGCGATCACCCGGGGAGCCCGGCGAGCGTCGCGAAAGCGAC
>JAGNOB010000395.1 GCA_017990305.1 Leucobacter sp. | reverse complement strand
GACCGATGCCGATCGCGCCGGTGAGCACGTTCAGCGTCGTGAGGTCGAGGCCTGCCGCATTCAGGCCCACCAGCACCGACAGGCCGACGAGAAACGCCTGCGTGAACTTGGCAATGCCGATGCGCATGTTCGGGGCCAGGCCGTCCAGCTTCAGCACGTGGCGCTCGAGCCAGCGTGAGACCCACATGGCGACCACGACGAACAGGCTCACCGTCACGAGCAGCTTCGCTACCGACCAGACCGAGATCCGGGTCTTGCCGGCGTTCATGCCGATCCCGTCGAGCAGGCCGATCAGGGTGTCGCCCCAACCGAGCAGGTGCAGCGACAGGAACGCCCAGAGCACGAAGCTGATCGCCGTGCCCCAGCCTTTCAGTCGTGCGCGGGCCCCGAGCGAAACCCGCAGCACGTAGACAGCAATGCGGATCAGCAGCAGCAGGCCGATCAGCTGGACGGCGACGTTGAGGATCCCGGCCGGCGCCCCGGTTGCGTGCAGCAGCCCGTCGGCGGCGGCGACGATCAGCAGGATGATCGCGTAGGGCGCCGCGACCCACGCAGCTTCGCGGGCCCGGCCGGCCACGTCGTCCGGCGCGTCGGCCCTCGCGAGCCGCGGGCGCACCCGGCTCGCGATCCACCAGCCCAGCAGCACGCCGCCCGCGATGACCGCGAACTGGAGCAGGTTCGTCGGCTGGAGGAGTCGGTCGATGGCCTCGCTGGCCGCTTGCAGTGGCTGCTGCATCGAATCAGGCGTTGAGGTCGGGGATCAGCTGGCTCTCGAGGCGTGCGATCTGGTCCTTGATCATGAGCTTGCGTTTCTTCAGGCGCCGCATCTGCACCTGGTCGATGTACAGGTCGAGCTGCAGGCGGTGGATCACGTCGTCGAGATCACGATGCTCGATCCTGAGCGCACGCAGGCGTTCGAGGTGCCGGAACGTCTCCGTGTCGACGTTGTCGCTCGCTTCGGCCATCGTCGGTACTGCCACAGCTGGTCGAGGTCGGGGGCGGTAGCTTAGCCCCGGGCACGGCCGGAGCGATAGGCCCGATCCTAGAGTCCGACGCTGTCCACCACGCGTCCGGTCAGCACGACGAATCCCTGCTGGCGGGTGTTGCCGTCGCGCGTGTAGTCGAAGACGTACGTGCGGCGCAGCTGCAGCGGCCCGCCCCCGACGCGGACCAGGCGCAGACGCCGGAAAGCCACCGTGCCGTCGAGCAGGCTCGCGGCCGTGCTCTGGCAGGTCTCGAAGGCTGCCGCGTTGGCCCGTTCCCGGGCCCCGAGGCTGTCGTGCCAGTACCAGGCGGTCGCGAGCAGCGCGGCCAGCAGTCCGAGCAGGCTCCAGGACAGCTCCACGCTTCAGAAGTGCGTCGCCCAGTTGCGGCTGCGGTCGCCGTAGGCGATGAAATGCGGGTTAAGGAGCGTTTCGCGCTGGTTGTAGCGGAGCGGCGTCCCGTCCAGCATCGTTACCGCGCCTCCTGCCACCTCGAGCACAGCCTGCGCCGCTGCCGTGTCCCACTCCGACGTCGGCCCGAGCCGCGGGTAGAAATCGGCGGAGCCTTCCGCGACCAGGCAGAACTTGAGCGCGCTGCCCATCGGCCTCAGCTCGTGCGGGCCGATGCGCGCGAGCAGGCCGTCGAGCGAGTCTCCCCGGTGCGAGCGGCTGCCGACCACGACCAGCGGGGTAGCGGCAGTGCGCACGTGGATCGGCTCCGTCCCGCTCGCGGCATGGAAACGGAAAGCGCCGTGGCCGCGTGCCGCGTAATAGGTGAGCCCCAGCGCGGGCGCAGCGACTACGCCGAGCACGGGCTCGTGGTCACGGATGAGTGCGACGTTGACCGTGAACTCACCATTGCGCCCGATGAATTCCCGCGTGCCATCCAGCGGGTCGACGAGCCAGAGCGCTCGCCAGTCGCGTCGGATCCGCGGATCGTGGGACGCTTCCGCCTCCTCTGACAGGACCGGGATCCCCGGTGCCAGCAACGCGAGGCGCGCGGCGAGAATGTCGTGAGCGGCACGGTCCGCGCGCGTGATCGGCGACTCGTCCGCCTTGTATTCCACGTCGTGCCCGGAGGCATAGACCCCGAGGATGGCCGTGGATGCGGCGGCGACGGCGTCGAGCGCGCCGCTCAGCAGGTCAGCAGGATCGGACGACATTCGTTACTCCGTCCCGGAGTGCCGGGGGCCTTATCATAGCGGCCCGTTCGCAGTCCGGCGCCGCCAAACGTGTACGCATCCGCCAGCCCCGGCACACCAGTCGCACCCGATTGGCGAGAAGTCGAGCATCCGGGGCTCGTTCGAAATTGATCAGCCGTCTGATCGGGCGGGCACCGAATGATGGATCGTAGCCCTTGCGGGCAATGTACTCTGCGGCTGCATCTGTGAGAGTCGCCTCGATCCCCTTAGTTGTCAACCCCTCGTCTCGTCCCGAAGCCGTCCTCGTGCTCGCCGGGTCGCTCGGTGTGGAAGGAGAGCTCGCTGTTCCGTTCGCTCCGTGAACCGCAGTCGCCCGGTGCCTGCGCCAGCTGCGGGAGCTACGACGCCTGCCAGGGTGGGTGCATGGCGGCCAAGTTCTTCACCGGGCTGCCCCTCGACGGGCCCGACCCCGAGTGCGTCGGCGGTGAGGCCGACGTCGCCCTCACCGCGGTCAACATCGCGCTCACGCCGCGACCGGCGATGGACCACACCAAGCCCGGTCACCGGCCGGGCACGCGGCGCACGCTCATCCCGGTCACCGGCAGCTGACCCGACCTACGCTGGCCGGCATCGGCCCGTCGATCGTCCTCGTCCCCCTCGCATACTTGCTCGGCACGTTCCCGAGTGCGGTGGCCGTCGCACGATCGAAGGGGATCGACATCACCGCCGTCGGGTCGAAGAACCCCGGCGCGTCGAACGTCGCC